>JAPPLF010000040.1 GCA_028874215.1 Acidobacteriota bacterium | reverse complement strand
CCCCGGGGGTTATTGGGGTGGGGTCTGGGCCCCCCCCCAATTTTTCCCGGGCGGGGGGGGGGGGGGGGTGGGTCCCCAAAAAAAAACCCCCAAAACCCCCCCTGGGGGGGTCGCTCCCGTCCAATTGATCCCTGTCGGGAAGGCCACAAATGACACCCATAGCGGGCAAGAAGGCCCGCATGAGCGCCCCTGATATTCACGAGCAACGGCTGGAGGCCCTCAAGAAGCAGGCGGTGGAGAGGCTCCGTGCGCGCCGCCCTTACCGCTGTCCTGGCTGCGGATATCGGAGCTTTCAGAGAGACTGTCCCCGCTGCGGTGAAACCTGCGAGACTGCGTCTCGGCCACCCTCATGAACTTCGAGCGAACCGGTGCCGGATGCCGGGAGTTCCGAGTTGGGCCGGGCGAGAGGTGTCACCCCTGCTGCGAATGTTTCGGTCCGGCTGTGCTCCAGATCCTTTCCCGCTGACGGATTCCCCCCTGAGGGTTTGTATCCCGGAAAAGCCCATTCCGGCTCCGGATTGACTTCTCACATGCGGAGCCTGAACCGAACCTTGACATCCCGAACCTATGCCCACTATAAGACAACGACTGGCACCTCAGGGGGCACTTCCAAGCTGTGATCAAACAAGACATTGTGTCACGCGTCTCCGAAAAGGTGGGATTGACCAAGGCGAGGTCCGAAGAGGCCGTCGAGACCGTGCTGGAGGTGTTGAAGCGCGCCCTGAAGCATGGGGAACGCATTGAGTTGCGGGGCTTCGGAGTCTTTCTGGTCAAGCCGCGGAAGAGTGGCATCGGCCGCAACCCCAGGACGGGAGCCGTGGTCCCCATTCCTCCCGGCAAGACCGTTCGCTTCAAACCCGGGAAAGAAATCCGCTCCGGCTGACCTCCCTGCCTCCGGACGAGTCCTTCGTCAGTGACGGAACGTTCTCCCCAAGACGAGAACCTGCCGGCGCCGCTGCCGGAGAGGCCCCGTTACAAGCTGGCCCTTCTGCTGCTCCTCGTCACCCTCGTCACAACTCTGTGGGCCGGGTCGCTCTGGCATATCAGCTTCATGCTGGGCAACGGCCAATCCGCACCCGACACGGCGGGTTTCCTCGTGTGGCCGAACTTCCTTCTCGGAATCCCCTATGCTGTCAGCGTCCCGGCGATTCTCCTGGCACACGAATTGGAAAGGACTCCAAGCGCTCCCGACGACCTCTTACAGTACGGTGCAGACGTCGATGCTCACACTGACCCGCAGGATGGCGGCGCTGAGCCTGGAAATGCGATCCCGCTGCGCCGGCGGAGTATTGCGTTCGTTTGCGACGTGGGCAGTAGAGACTCTCCTGCCGCCCGCTCCGGCCTCGACCCCAGAACCGAAGACGACCCTTGGACCGCTCTTTAGGTGGTTCCCCTCGAATCTCTAAGGCAGTGAGTGGGGCGCGCGCTTCGAAGGTGATACCCGTGGATTCCCGACGCCGTGGTGGGCCACCATCGAGATTACGACGCGGCGGGAGAAGCCGTGATCCGTATGTTCGTCGAGGTCCTCCACCGCGATGCTGAATACATCTTGGTCCGGAACTCGGCCAAGGGGCAGACTAGACGAAGACAGATAACCTCGAAGGGAAAGGAAAAAGCATGAGCGAAGGAGTAACCATTGCGTCAACGATCGTGGGGACTTCGCGAGTATGGGTGTGACGTTCTTGCTGATGAACAAGAGTCTACTTGGGTAACACCTCCTCGGCTCCGATTCTATGGGTCGCAGCCGACAGCTCTCCCGAGAGACTCTGACGCAGAACGACGACTAGATCCCGGCTTTCTTCCGGCATTTTCGTCTCCAGCGAAGGACCGAAGCTCTCGTACTGCTGGAACGACTTGAGTTCCTGTTCCGAAAAATCAATGTCCAGCGCCTTGACGAACAGGAATTTCTCTCCCAGGGGCTCGCCCGCAGCGTTGAAAGGCATGCCGAAAATTTCCAACTGACATCGTTTTCGATCCCCTTCGGCGGAGAAGGTCAGGGCTTGGTTGGGAATCAGCGGTTGCACGACCCACTGCTCACCCTGGCGGCGGACGGAAAGCTGGAACGGAAAATCCCGATAGAGATCGGGAAACTTAAAGGCATTGGCCAAATCGGACTGGGCCGCCTTCTCCGGCGCCACGCTTTCATACCCGCGACGGTACCGGAGCTTCAGGCCCTTTCGTTTCACCGTGACCTCGATCCGATGAAACTTGCCGTCCTCCAACTTGGCATCGGGAACGTAACCCAGAAGGTAGTAGGAACGGCTGTCCAGATACGCCGTTCGTATGGGACTGACGAGTTCGTTCTCGTTGGTGAAGAGGAGGCCTCCCGTGTCCTCCGACAGGGTGGCCAGGAACTCCTGTGTCGCCTCCGCGTCTCCGATGTCGAAATACGTGCTGTGCTGGAAGGGAACCACCATCAGCCCGCGAGGGTCGATGCTGTAGACCGACACTTGGTTGCGATTGGCCTGATCAACGGCGGAGCGGAGACTCCTGGCGTAGATGGAGGCCATGTTGCCGATTCTGAGCTTGGACAAAGTGGTTAGAGTGGGCGCCCGAGGCCCGTACATCCCACGATGCAATTGGGCCATCCTTCGCTCGATTATCTCCGACACTCTGAGTCTGGCATTGATGGCATACCCTCTCGAGAAGTAAATCACCCGCTTTCGGCCCGGGAGCGAACCCAGGTATCGGGAAAGGGCCGAGATCGCCCGGCAAGAGAGATCCAAGCGGGTTCTCAGGTTCGAGAGGTACTGCTGCGCCTCCATTACCGCGTAGGATAAGGGTGCCTCTTTGAAGCGATTGAAGATCTCATCCACCCGCTCCGCAAACTCCTCCAGGCTGACCTGTTCACGACGATAGGGAACCCGATCCAAGGCCCGCTCCAACTTCTCCAGATCTCGGGTAAAGGGTTGGTCGACATGGAACGCGGGCCGGATCGTGACCAGCATGGCCAAGTCTCCAGGATCCAACTCCGAGCGGAGAAACTCCCGGACGGCTTCCTTGCTCCGTTCCGCCGAGTTGAGGTCCATGGTCTGGAGGTCCAACAGAAAAACAACATAGCCGCTTGGCCTCGCTTGAGGCATACTCCGGTGCCCCGGGGCCACCGAGGCCAGTAGCTTTCCCGATTTTTCGCCCGTAGTCTCAAACTGTTCTAGCCTGAAAAACTGGATCTTCCGGCGCTTTCCGTTCTCTAAGACCGCGATTTCATCCTGACGAAGATCGGAGACGAACTGCCCCTTTCTATCGGTCGCTACAAGGTCGACCAGCACTAATTCTGATTCGGCCCGAAATCTGGGAGTCTCGTCTCGTCGTTGCACAGCCTGAGACCACGAAAAGGTTTCCAAGAGCAGGAACACCCCGAGCAGGGTCGCCATAGATTGGAAGTCAATACCTCGAGAAACCCACTTCATGCCGTGTGACCTCAATAAGCCAGCGTCCCGTCGAGGACCATGTCCTTGAGTGGTAGAGTCGAGGGCAGGCGCGACGGTCGTAGGCAGGAGGAAGTCGCTGTTGCTGGCGGCATTCGCCATCATATCGGTGCCTCATTCTCCACCGTGGCCAAGTTTCCTCTCCCCGCTCATCGATTTCAGGCATCCGGCTCGCGGACGAGATCATACACGCGGCCACGGAAAGCTGACCGTTCGCAGTCCAAGGCGGGTGAGTCTCCACTCCTTCCAGAGTCGCTCGCCCGCGAAGCGCACCGTCTTCCCGGCACTCACCTTGTGTTTGCGGCACAGCCACTGGCGCAACCGCCCATCACTGATGCGATGGACCATGGTCTTGATCAGTTCGGCATGGAGGATCTGGCCGAAGTAGTCCGGCAGGTCGGCGTCCATCACCTTCCGGTAGCCCCGGTTCGGCTCCCTATGCACGTGCTTGACGGCATCGCCCGCGCTAATGACAAGTGTTTGACTAAATAAAGACCGAAATAACCGACGAGTCGAATCCCGCAACGCAGCTGTACCTTCCCATCCTTGCAACATCTTCAATAGGCAGTATCTATACCTAGTACCTCTGTCACTTCTCTCCATGTAAGCCATGACGAGAGGCGACCTAGCCAAACCTTTTCCACGCGTCCATCCGTCCCTAGGATAAGCGTCTGAGGTGTTGTAGTCAGTCGGTAGCGTCTTAATATGCCCTGATCACTCGCCACACGAACATCAGCTTGGAGAAGTCGTGCGTATTCCTGCAACTGCTCCCTCGTTCTGTCCATCTCCAATCCCTTTGTTGCGAGCACGATCACACGGAAGCGTTCGCGATCAAGGCCTTTGCTGATCGTCGTCCAATAGGGGAGGTTGTCACTGCAGTAGTTACAGGTTGGAGAAAGCAGAAACAGAACCTGTCTAACAGGCGAATCAGAGAAATCTAGGAGTTCCTTCTCCCCCTCATTTCCCTCTGCATCAACTCGCTTGACGGACAGCGGGCCAACGGTCTCCCCCGGCCTCGCTCTTGCCAACTCCGCGCGCTGTGAAAACATTCGCATGAGAAGGATGTTCTCAACGTTAATAAGTATTGCAGAAACTAGCAAAATCGCCAGAATTGCCCATTGAAACAGTCTTGTACTCAATTTGCGTTTACTCCCATCCGATTGGCAGGCCACCAGTATGGACGCAGTCGCTCCTCAAGTCTATTGCGACTCCTACTGTTGTCCAACGAGGTGAAGTAGTCCACAACCTCACCTCCTTTAGATACTACAATCGTCAAAGGTGCCCGCACGATTCCATTATTGTCCAGTATTTCCCGCGAAACATCTCTGATTATGGGAAACGCAGCTGGATTCTGCATCAAATAACCATCGGCATCTCCAGGATCCACGAAGAGGCCCGCAAACCGAACATCGGGAATTTGAAGGAAATCTGCAAGAGTATTCCAATATGTCATTGTACTAGCACATTCTGGGCAAAATTCGGTTTGCATTACGATAAGCACAGTCGCTGATTGTTCATATGCTATTCGTATGGGTTTTCCTGTCTCATCAAATCCTTCAAGTGGCTGCAATGGTTGACTAAGCTCTACCCGGCTCGGATTAATTTGACGCAGAAGACCGAGTCTAGCCTGAAGATTCGCTCGCGTCCGGTATCCGGCAACATTAGCAAGAACCAAAAACGCCAATACCACTACGAAGTGCCAATGAATTCTCTGTCCAACTGACCAGAATACTTCCGCCATCACGCTCTTTTCGCTCTCTATTTTACAAGACAGAATGCTTTAGCTCTCTCCCTCCAATGTTCCGCCAAGCACCGTGACACAAAATGTGACAGTGCTTTTAATGCCGAACGGTCAATTTCGCATGAGCAAGCTATTCGACCGTAGCCGGCAATCTGGAGTAATCCTCAGACTATTACGTGCCAGCGCAGTAACAGTGCCATGTTCCGCCACTCCATTGAATGCTACAAAAACCACCTTTATCGTCGCAATCCTCATTATAATCCGTACAGTCAGTGTTGAACATACAGTAGCATATACCATCATCGGTAGAACACCACCAGTTACCAGTTGCTTGTTCAATGGCAATTGGCACAATTACCAACACGACGGTAAATAGTATCAGAGCTTTTCTCATTGGGCAGTCCTCCAAATTCTCAAATAATTACTGTTAAGGCTCGTCATTCCCGAACTTTCGGGACCTATATACCGGCTTACCCGAATAGCCACCAAAAAGTGAGGCCAAAATTTCAGAGGCAATCTGCGGCTCCCGTCTGAAGTGATACAGTGTTTCTTTCAAAGCTGGATTCCTCGCAACAGCCTCTTCCATCGTCATACCCCGTTCCTCCAAACGCTTATGGAACTGGTTCTCGAGCCTGACTAAACTGGTGCCATTGGTATTGCTGAGACGAGCAATGTCAATGGCGTTTCGGCCCTCATTCGTTTGAAATAAGGGATCTGCACTCGCCTCCAGAAGCTTCTGGAGGATGGACTGGCCGTTTTCACTCGGCATCATCATGGCTTTCTGAGCTTGCAGATACAGAGGAGTCCTTCCCTCCAGATCCTGAACATTAGGATCAACTCCGGCCTCCAATAGAGCCGGAACCTGTTCTGGTGTCTCGGCAAGGTGAAACGGCGGCGTCATTTGTCGTGATGACCGGCTGGAGGGAATCCGGGGCCTCTCCCTCGGGCCACCACACCAGACAAAGCAAGATGAGCACCCCCAACAAAACCGTGCCGAGTTTCCAGTGTGTGAGTTTCATGGCATCAACCTCCTTCCTTTCTGGGCGGGTGACACCGGGTCACCCGTCTTGAGGTCTCTCCCTCTACCCAGTACAACAATCGAAACCCTCCTTTCGTCACAGTTTTTTGAAAGCGGTGACTTCAGGGGTGATTTTAGGGGGCGCCAAGATCAAGGGCGCTTAGGCGGTCCTACCCCTTCGTTTCTCTGTCCGAAGTAGGCCGAATGCGCGCATCGATACGCCGCTGGAGCAGCTTGACGGCACGATGCAGCCGAGTGGAGACGTTCGAGAGGGAGACATGGAGAAGGTTCGCCGTCTGGCGGGTGGAGAATCCTTCAACCACGCGCAACTCGATCACTTGGCGGTAGGTCTCTGGAAGAAGTGCAATCGATTCTCGCAGCAGGCCCAGCATCTGCCTCTCTTGCGCCAAGTCCTCAGGAGTTCGGCTAGACGCTTCGATCTCATAGAGGGGAGCTTCTCTTCGCCGCTGGCGTTGGTGACGAAGATTCTTGGCCGTGTTGGCCACAATCTTCCCCACCCAGGGACAGGCCTTCGGTCCGTCGAAATAGGCATGGTTGATCGATTGCAGCACCTTGATCCAGCTGATTTGAAGCGCATCCTCGGCAAGGCTGTCGTCTTTGGCGATCCGCTGGGCCAGAGGCAAGAATCGCTCGGAACAGCAGATGATCCACCCTTCCACGTTGCCCTCCAGAAGAGCGCATTTCGTGATTTCCGGCTTGAGAGCCGGATCGGGTAGGATATCCAGGTGATTGGTCACGGTTGCCTCCAAAATATAGGGATCACCCCTCTAACAAGTACAACGCTCGAAATCGCCATCGGTCACAATTTTTTTCTAGGCGGTCGCTTTCCGAAGTGACTGGAGACAGATACTACCGATCGAGGGGGGTCTGGCTGAGGCAATCCCTTCGTCCTGTAGCCGTTATGTGGGGCCGGTTGAAGGCGGACATCGAGGCGCGGCTGGGGCAGTTTGACGGCACGATTCGCAATCTGGCCGACCTGGACATTATCAAAGCAGGGTTGAACTCGGGACCGCCGGGTCTTCACCCGCGAATACTTGAACACCGATGTCGATTCTCTGGAGCCGTAGCACGATTCGCCCCGCAGCGAAAAACCCGGATCCAGAAAGGAGGAGATGCATGGGCAACTATAAGGTGAAGGATAAGGTCGAGGCGGCGTATCGGCGCACGGACCTGTTTGAGCGTCGGAGCCGGCTCATGGACGACTGGGCGGGCTATCTGGCTGGCGAGAGTCGATAACCGGGGGCCGGACTGCACCGTTGGGTGGGACAACGGACGCCCACCCAAACCGGTTGGCGGGAGGTTGATTCTGACCGCCGAAAAGTGGCGTGTCGTGCCAGCCCGGGACTGTGAATGGGACATGCGGGGTGGATTCACAAAAGGCGGTCCCAGTCGGTCACAAATGCGCTTTCCCCGATCTCTTTTCCTCTCAATCAGTTGCGGCCGTATTCCCGGGTCCAGCGGTGCCGCACGGGGAAATCGGAGGTGGACGGGAGTGCCCCCCTTTCTTTCTGCCCGGTGCGGGCACGGGGGTGTTGCGCTATTTACATTTGCGCAACACCCCCTGGGAGGGCTCCCATCGATATTATCTCTGGCGGGAAGGCCCCGGAGAAGAATCCGGAAGACCTGTTATGGCTCTGCCAGGCGTCCGTTCCCGACACGTGGTGCATGATCCCTGTATGACCACAGGCGACACGTGCCACTGGGGGCCGCTTGAAGCAGGAGGATTTTCCGCGTCCTCTGGGACGAGGACCTGAACCGAACCCCGGAATGTCTGAACTCGGAACGTGATGTGGATGTCAGCGTCCGGGTCCGCTCCCTGCTACCAGGCAAAACCGAGCCAACAAAGCCAGTGGTACGGGAGACCGACGTCCGCTCCCTGCTACGAGGCATAACCCCTTTAGGACTGAGCGTAAGGGAAGCCGCTCGGGTGCACTCCCATCTACGAGGCGAAACCGAAAAACTCCCCGAGAACCTGGTCTTAACTAGGTGCTCCATTGAGCGGCGGGAGGAGGATTTCGTCGAGACGGGCAACAAGTTCTGGGGATGGTTGATAAGTGTGCTCGCTCTGGCCCGTGATTTGGGCAAGGGATAGACTGGAGACGGGAAGATCTCATGCCGGACCAATTCACGACTGTTACCCTTCCGATCTCTGGCGGTTTCCTCCTCCTCGCTGGCCTCATCCTGACCCAGTCCCGCGCCATCCGTTCGGAGCTTCGCGAAGCGGCACAAGAACGTACTGAACTGCGCAACCAGATCGGGGAACTCCGGGAACGCATGGCGCACCTACAGGGCCTGCTGGAAGGTCTGCGCGAAGCCATTACGCGCCGCAACGTCGCATGAGTAGCTCTGAGACTTTGGTGCCGAGACTGAGCACTCTGATCACCCGCAAGGACATACGAATCCGTTTTTCCCAAAACCTTGAGTGGGCATCCGAAATCGATCTCGCGACGGCGTGGGCAACTCCCAACGAAGGTCTCTGTTCATTGCGCCGCCAAAATCCTCGCCTTAAAGTTCGCGCGATCGTCGGCCTTTCGGGCAACATAACCGACCCGGACGCATTGCGAGAATTGG
Organism: Acidobacteriota bacterium; assembly: GCA_028874215.1. Classification (NCBI taxonomy): domain Bacteria; kingdom Pseudomonadati; phylum Acidobacteriota; species Acidobacteriota bacterium. The sequence goes on along the minus strand of JAPPLF010000040.1, from coordinate 2,337 downwards.
CCGATATGGGGGAACTGCTCGCTGGTCCTGCCTCTGGCGACAAGCGCTCTGGCGACAAGCGGCTTTTTCATCCAAAAGTCTACATTTTCCGAGGGGCAAGCAGATCCCGTGCTTGGATTGGAAGCGCGAATTTCACGTGTCGCGGTTTCGGGGGGAATGAAGAGGTACTGTTTGAGACTTCGGACACGGAAGATGTGGAGTGTTGGTTTGATCGGCTATGGAAACAGTGCAAGTGCACTCCACTCGACGAGTCCGCCATCAAATCCTACGAGGACCATCGGAAAGAAAACCCGCCACGCCAACCGTCGTCGTCGTGGAAACCACCCCGGCGGGCTCCCAAGCTACACTCGCCCGGGGACGGCTGGATTAAGCTATCCAAATACGATCCGCCGAATGGCAGACCCTGCCCGTCGGCAATCCGGTTCTGGGATGGTAAGGAACAAAAACTGAGTCACTGGTACGAGGTTCTCACCAGTGTCGTCGAGAGGCTTTACAAAAACTCACTGCTCAACCTCGAAGATCATCTCCCGCTCACACCGGACCGTCCGTATAGGAATTCTATCGTGAATACTAAACCGGTGCATTCGGATGACAGAATGTTTGAACGCTTCAAGAAGATTGAGGGAGATCCGCCGCTGTTCGTGAACGTGCAATGGGAGTCTAGACAAATCCCGCAGCATGCCAAGGTGGTGTTAAAGCGCTGCGATCAGAATCCTGAAAAAGTGTACTTGCAGGTAGCCCCCAGCCCCGGATAACCTCCTTGTTGGGCGCTGAGACCCACGCCCCCGGTTCCGCTAAGAACCACTTGCCGACAATCATTCGAGGCCCCCGAAGGAGGGATCATCACCGGGGTCGCCGCCGTAGACGGCCCGGAAGCGCTGCCGGTCCGGGCGCGGGAACGCCGGGGCGTCGGGCTGTCTTGCCGCTCCCGTGACGAATGGGGTGATCCCGAGAAATAAGACGCCCTCAGACGGCCTCTGTTGGCTTGAAGGGGCAACACGAAGGGTGAGGCCTAAGCCCGGGGCGACGCCCCCGCTCTGTCCACGCCTCGCGGCGGAGGGGAGATTTCTCGCAACGGACGCAGGCCGTCATTTTGCTGCGGCGGAGTTGGCGGCTTCCGTGGTGACAGATGCAGACAAACCTCCCCAGTGGGTGTCCATCCGGATCACCTACCCCAATTCCTGCTCGCTAAAGTACTACGAGCGGGACCTGAAGCTGCGGGCGATGCTGGAAGCCTCCGGTATCGAACTCAAGGAACCGTCCGAGAACAGCTAAGAGATGAGATGCGAATCCATCCTGGTGGCCGTCGAAAATGTCCGGCCTTGGGGGTGTGGACACGCGGCGATCCGGGGCTGACGCGTCCGTTCGTAACCGTTCGGTCAAGCCGTGGGGATCGACTTCCTGAGCCGGGCCTGCGACCTCGCGCTCAAAGGGGGCAAGCACCTGGCGAAGTGCCACTCCTCCACCTCCAACTGGGTGGAGGCACAGACCGGATAATGTGCCCCATCGCGTCGGAACGATGCGGCCGGATCGCGTGCTGCGTAAGGACTTTGCGGTCGTCGATCACCTGCCGTTTTCCTCTCCCAGGGAGGTCTAACTGCCGCGAAGAGTGGTTCAAGCCCGACAGCAACCCAACAGGATCTGATAACTGCGGCGAGAATACCGACCGACCGTTCTTCCACGGCTTGACCGAACGGTTACGTCCGTTCACGGCCACGAAGGGCCAAAGACATCCGATTCATCCCGGTGGAAAGAATGGGGGGAAGAGCGGTGGTGAAAAACTGACAACTCTTTTATAGTGAATGGTTTACGGACCTTATAGAAACAGTCCGCGAGGGAAAATTGGACGGGAGCGACCCCCCAGGGGGCGTTGCGCTAACGTAAGTTGGGCAACGCTGCCGTGCCCGCACCGGGCAGGAAAAAGGGGGGGTCGCTCCCGTCCACCTCCGCTTTCCCCGTGCGGGCACGGCGAAGCCGGGAATGTGGCCGTAACGGCATGAGCGACAAAGAGATCGGGGAAATCGGAGGTGTAAGTCAAAAGGCTTCCGGGATGTAAGTCGCGTCTTTTGTCTCCCTTACACCTCCCGATCGACACCGGGAAGCCCGTTCACCTCCCCATGAAACTCGTCGATCCGCAGGTGACGCAACTGTTGCAGGCGTTGGGCCTTTCCCGGCGGCTGTTCCCGTGCCGCCACTATGCCGGCCACGCCCAGGGACGGGGCCGGTACTTCCCCCGCAAGCTCCGCCTGGCCCTGGAGGAGGACCGGGCGACCTTCGTCTATGTCGATCCCGGCCGGGACACCGACTCGGAGCTGCTCTCGTGGGGGGCGGAGCACG
>JAPPLF010000039.1 GCA_028874215.1 Acidobacteriota bacterium | reverse complement strand
GACCTATCTGATTTATAATCAGTGAATTACGTCGATTCCATTCTGGAAGTTCAGATTAGACAGACTGCACCGCCATTCGGGGTAACAAACGGTACCTTCAAGCCGGTTTGACCTTAGGCTCGTTTTCTACGTTCGGTACACGCAGTTTCGTCACCATGCTATTTCCCTCGGGTACGAGATCATTCGCGAGAAGGAGACAGGCACATTCATCACTACGGTCGGCTTCTGCCTGCGGACTTTGTCTACATGGTGCCATCGCCATGCGCCAACCACTCCAAATCTGCGCCGTGAGGGTGCGCGAATCCGAGGATATTCGCGGTCTGCATCCCCTCGTGGGCGATGGACCGTCCCAGTAAGAATTGAAGCGGTGCCGGAGGCGGCGCAAATGATGAGATATGTGGAGATCCCCGGGCGCCTTCGTTCGATATCCAGACAATGTCCCGGTGTCGCGAGAATTTTGTAATGATCCGGGCAAAGGATTGGCGCCGCTCAGGGCTCACGTACGGAAACAGCGCGGAATGGAATACGACCAGCGTCGCGCCGGTCGGCGCCTCATCCAGGACCTTCGGCAAATCATCAACCAGATCACCGTGACGAACAGATAGCGACTGTTGCCTTCCCACTTCAATTGCCGCCGCCAATCGTTCGCGCCGGGCGGGGTGGTCGGGCCAGACGCAAGCCAGCAGCCAGCGGACGTCAGAAGGATCATCAAGATCGACCGGGGCCGTGTCGAGTCCACAACGCCACACAATCTGTGGAATCATGATTCGGGGGCGTACGTACCCGCGCAAACGACAACGTAGACGGACTGGGGACTCGCTGTCACCAATCTGAAACGATCCGTAGTCGTATCTGTACTTGTCCAACATCAGGCACAATCCCGCGCTTGCGCCCACCTCGACCAGTGCCAGAGGGCCTGCGGGCATTGCCGCCAGCAATATCGCACAGCGGCCGACCTCATTCGTCTGCGTTCGGCGCGAACTCATGAGCTGGAAGATCTCGATTTCATGCTCCCTGACGAAGCGATGCAGTTCCGAGCGGCTCATCGGCATTTCTGTCGCACCGGTCAGGTATTGCACCGACGCGAAGAACAGGTTGGGCTGTTGGTCCGGCATCAGGGGGATGAACTTGGGCAGGTAATCGTCTTGTGCGACAGCGTGGGAAAGCCGGAAGTAGGCGGCAGAATACCCAGCGCACTCGTCCTCCGCAAACCGTCGAAATCGCAGTCGAACGTGCTCAGTGGTGTCGCTCATCTGAGTTCAGTTGGGAAAAGAGCAAGAACAGGGGGCAGTCGCCAAGATGGGTGGAGGCGCCTACAGTTCGCGCCGAAAAATGGCAGTTGTTCAGGCGGGTACATAGCGCTGGACGGTGATCTCGCTTGCACGGGCACGCATCTGCGAGGCGTCGTACCAGGCCTGCATCCGCAGCAGCATATCCATGCTCACGTCAAACGCCTTTTCGATTCGCAAGGCCATCTCCGGCGATAACGCAGCCTTGCCGTTGAGCAAATCCGAAAGCGTCGCCCGGCGAACTCCCAGGATCTGGGCCGCCTTCGTCACAGTCAGACCCAACTCCTCGATGACCTCTGTACGGATGAAGTCGCCCGGATGGGAAGGGGTCATGTTCACTTTGATTCCATGGGTCGCCATCAGTGGTAATCCTCCAAGTTCAAGCGGTCAATGTAGCCGTCCTCTTCCTCAAATGTGATCCGCCAATTTGCGGAAACCGAAATGCTCCATTCATCCCGTCGGTTACCTGAGAGCCGGTGGACACGCCAGCCGGGCGGGGAGCCGGCAATAAGCCCGTCGATGTGTTCGGCCAGGATCAGTACCGTCAAATCTTGCGCACGCGATCAACCAGATTCTGCCGCAGGAACCGAGGATTGTTCTGTTCGATCAGCCGACGCAATCCTCGGTGCCGGACAGAGCGAGTGTCCATGTCGCAATTGTACGGTGATACCGTTCGATGCGGCAAGTCCTTTATCGGCGAAGACACTGCTGAGACTCTCGCTTACACGTTGTTCAAAGCTCCAGCAGTTGTCTTCGCCACGCCAGCAGGGAACTGTCACCTTCACCACTCTTCGCCCCGGCGAACCATGCTTTGTCGTCCAGACGGATTTTGTGGGTTCACAAAATCGCGGTTCGCGGGTCATATAGGGAAAAGGGCGGGCGAGCACGATCCGGTTCGACGTACTCCCGGCGGCCAAACCATATGAGGTTATTCACGAAGAAACCGGCCGATATCAGCGCCAAGGCCGTAGACGATTACGGACGGCTGGTCCTCAAGGTCGCCTACAGGATCGTCCCCAACGCCGATCAGGCTCAGGAGATCTTCCAGGAGACCTTCCTCCGCTTCCACGCCGCTTGCACCCGCGGCGAGGTGATCGCCTATCCCAAGGCGTGGCTCTGTCGAGTGGCGACCAACGTCGCCTTCAACGCGCGGCGCCGGCAGCGGGCGATGTTGGGAATAGAAGAGGACACCGCGGTGGACTCCAACGCCGACAGAGACGTGGAGCGTCGCGTGCTCTTGGACCGGGTGCGCGACTTGGCATCGGAATTGCCCGATCGCCAGCGCACCGTCTTCGCCCTGCGCAACTTCGAGGGATGTACCTACGCCGAAATTGCGGCGCAACTGGGGTGCAGCGTGGGTGCGGCAAGGTCCAGCGAATACAAGGCACTGAAGAAAATCCGAGCTTGGATGGCCACCGTCTGAGAGGACCAGAACGATGAACAAAACTGAATTTGAGAGGAGACTGAGTGACTACGTTCGGGGCGAGTTGCCGAATGCAGTCGCGCGGGAATTCGATGACTATCTGGCCGCTCACCCCGAAGCGGCCGGCGATGTAGAGGCAGCACGCACCATCCTGGAAATGAGTGCCGACATCAGGGCGTCGGAGCCACCTCCCCATCTCCTGGCGGCGGCTCGTGCCAGCATCCTGAAGGCGATTCGCTCGGAGGTCGAAATACCGCGGCGTTCGGGATTCTGGCTGGCGTTGCCGCGGCCGGCCTGGATGTCGGCGCTCGGTATTGCACTGGCTGCCCTGTTTGTCGGCGTACTCTGGCGTGGAACATCCACGCTGGCGTGGGCGCATGTGGTCGAGGAAGTGCGCAAACTCTCTTCGGTGCGCACGGAGGGCTGGTTTCTCGGGGAAAGCGGAGAGCGGGTGCCGGTGAAGCACTGGTTCCAGGCCCCGCACTCTTTTCGCGCCGAGGTGGATACCGGTCCGTCGCGGCAGGTGGTTCTTTCCGACGACGAATCCGTTTACATGAACATAGCGGGCGCCCTCTATCGGAAAAACCTCCCCTGGCCAGGCGCATGGTCCGTGGACAAGGTCAGCAAGACTCTGGTCTTGCCCGAACAGCAAAAACTAGAGGCGTTGTCGTATCAGATCGATCAGGAGGATCGGGGACAGACAGTTCTTTTTTCGATCTGGCGACGCTCCTCGTTGGGCAGAAAGACACCGTCGGACATCCGGTTTGAAATCGAAGTCGACGCGCAGACCAGGTTGCCCAACTACTCCCGCATTTATGTGGACCGGGGCCAGCAGGAATGGGACTTGGTCAACGAGTTGAACTATCGGGACTACGATGTGCCGCTGGCTGACGGGATCTTTGAGGTGGCCGATGATGCGGTTCAGCCCGTTCCCGAAAAATTGTTGAGGGCAGACCCGTTCGGCAGGGCGGTGGCTCTTTTTGGGCCTTGGCACAATCGGGTGCATTACATGCCTTTGGAGGGGATGGAAATTGTAGTCCATCCCCCTTGGGTCGATCCGACCAAGGGAAACCATGGTATGTCGTCTAGCAGGACCGGCGGAATCGTGCGCTACGAATTTCACCGCAACCCGTTGACGGCGATCGCTCAGACTCTGGGAGACATGCCCGTGGAGACTCGGGATTCGGCGTTGTCTGAACAGCGCTACTCGGCGAGGATTGCCCACCGAATCACCGTGGATCCCGTGGAGCGGGTGAAGCGTCTTGGCCAGCGCTTCAGTTTTGATGTCGAACTGAATAAGCGGCAAGGAACGAGGACTCGCTGGATCTTTGCGCAGGACGGAACCGGTTTTCCGATCAGTGCGGCGCAGAGTGAATCAACTGGGACCAATGGAAAGAACTTGCGAGGCACAGGGATTCCGCTCTTCTCGGCAATACAAAACATGCTCTCCAATGCGGCTCGCAACGATCTAGTCAAAGGCTACAACGAACTTCTCGACGAGGTCGAAATGAATTGGAAGGGCGCCTCGGCGGACAATCCCTTCCACCGCAGGGTGGACATATCCGTCGACTTCTCCGATGGCTGGGAGGTGGCCCTCGAATACTTGCGGGAAAATTTCGGAGTGACCATGGAGCGGGTATCCGAACCCACCACCTACGAGGTGCTGGTGTTGTCTCCCCGCAACGAAGCCGGCTGAATCCAGGCGATCGGGCAGGAGAAGGGGAATGCACGGGAAACGGTGACAGTCATCTTCTTTACTCCTACCCGCTGACTCCAAACAGTCAACGCATCCCCGCGCCCCGAGTTGGCGCCCGAACCCCAAGGAGAGTCGAATGGCGGCGATGCCATCCAGGAGGCTGCGTCCTCTAACCCAACCCCCATTCGACTCGACGTCCCCTGGATGAGCCTTGATCGCGCCACAGGAAAAGATATATTTTGTAGATACAAAAGGAGACTGTCCATGGGTGCACAATCAAGAATCTGCAAATGGGGGTCCAGCTTGGCTGTCCGCATCCCCAAGCCTATCGCCGAGCAGTGGGGAGTGCATGAGGGCACCGCCGTCGAGATGGTCTCGCGCGGCAACCAAGTCATACTGCGCAAGAAGACCTACAGCTTGGCCGACATGCTGGCGACCGTGACGGAGGAGAATCTGCATCCCGAGGTGGACACCGGACCCGCCCAAGGCAATGAAGCATGGTAAAGAGGTCCTACGTCCCCGGAAACGGGGATATCGTGTGGCTGACCTTCAACCCTCAAGCCGGACATGAACAAGCCGGACGCCGCCCGGCCCTGGCGCTGAGCCCGAGAAGCTACAATCGGAAAACCGGCCTCGCCCTATTCTGCTCCATCACCTCCCGAGCCAAGGGTTACCCCTTCGAGGTCGTTCTTCCTGTCGCCGGCGCCGTCACCGGCGTTGTTCTGGCCGACCAGATCAAGAGCCTGGATTGGCGGGCCAGGCGGGTCCGTTTCGAATCGAAGGCGCCGCCCCGGGTGGTGAGCGAAGTTTTTGCCAAGCTGGCTGTTCTCTTGGATCAAAATCGATCCTGAGCCGCGCCGAAAACGGAATCCAATCGAACCGGCGGAGAAGGACAGTCACCTTCACTATGAGACAAGCGGACTCAGCCCTGATGGACTGCTGGGTCGAGATCGGTGGTTCCAGAGGGAGTGTGCTATCTGACCAACGAATCGAGTGAGCGCTTCGACAAGATCGCCGCCAACTACGCGACCAGCGAAGTCCACTCCATGAGTCCGACGATCCGGCTTCTTCATCAGCTCGTGAATCTGGAGGCCGGGGCCTCCGTATGCGATATGGCTTGTGGCGCCGGCCACCTGGCGCTGTCCTTTGCCACCCGCGCCGGGAGACTCGTCGGAGTTGACCCTGCACCCGGCATGTTGGACGCCTTTCGGCGCTTGGCGGCGCAGCGGGGGATCGAGGTGGAGACGGTCGAGGCGTACGCTGAATCGATTCCCCTGCGGGGAGACCAGTTCGACTTGGTCGTATCGCGGCTGGCCCCCCACCATTTCGATGATGTGGACCGCGCGGTGGCGGAAATGGTTCGGCTCACGAAGATCGGCGGGCGGGTAGCGATCATCGATCTCGAAGGACATGAAGACGCTGACATTGACGAGTTCAACCACAAACTGGAAGTTCTCCACGATCCAACCCACATTCGGAGCTACACGGCCGCGAGGTGGAAATCCATGTTCGAGAACAGTGGGCTGAAGGTGGAGGTGTTGAAGAACGGATTGTCGGAGCGGCCGCAGGGGACGACCGTGGGCAGGTGGTGCGAGATTGGGTCCTCTGGCGCTGAGTCGGAAGCGGAGATCCGGGCCAGTCTGCAGCGGGCCCCGGATTCATTCCTGGAGGCCTTGAATATCAAGCGGTTGGGGGGAGAATTCCTCTTGCCAATACGGACATTGCTGGTCGTGGGAACCAGGGATGCTGCCCACAGGTGAGGGGGCAGGCGAAAAGGGGACAGTCACTTTTTCCGCAAAGGCGTTCGCTTCACCGCCATGCATTGGAGACGACATGGACAACCAATCAGACAATCTGAATCACCGCAGATTGGCCGCTTCCTGCTTCAACAAGACGTGAGAGTGTCTGCGTAAGCCGGAGCTTAGCTCCGAGGAAGTTGAAGAGATGATTCACGTATCCCATGCCTCCTTCTGGCATTGGACCCAGGTTGAGGATCACACGCCATTGAACATCTCAATCGGGACCTGGCAGTTGGCTCGCGTCTACGCCGTCGCGGGACTTCCGGAACGTGCGGACTACTTCGCGCAGCGATGTATAGAAGTCGGTGAGAACAACGATCTGCCTCCCTACTATGTCGGCAGTGGCTACGAGGCCAAAGCACGCGCGGAGGCGCTCGGCGTTGAGGTAGACGACCTGATCTGACCCACCTTCGGTTTCTTCTCCCTGGCCAGGGTGCTAGTTTCGATATAGCTGTCTTTCTTGCCGGTATTCGCCCGCCCGTGACTGGCACAACAGCCTGCTACGGAGGTCTGCCATGAGACTGATCCAGGTTTTCTGCTGCTCTTTTCTTGTCATCGGCTCATCGTGCCAAGGCCCGTCCACTCCCGATCCGGAAACCGCTCGAAAGCTCTATCAGGAGGCCAAGTCTCTCGATCGGGATGATGACGCTGATCGAATGCTGGAACTTTACCGGCAGGCGGTCGAACACGACCCGGAGTACACCGAAGCGCATTGGGAGATCATCAGCCTCACGGACGATAGGGAACGGCTGCGCCAAGATTACGCAAGGCGGGTCCGAGAAATTCCAAACAGCGCCGTTTTACATTACCTGCTCGGCGAAGTCTCTGAAGGAGATACGAAGAGAACCCAATATGAAATGGCGATCGAGTTGGATCCCCATTACCCCTGGGGCTACGTGGGCCTGGGCCAATTACTGGAAGACCTTGGGTCTTTCGATGAGGCGATCGAGAACTACCAGAAGATGATCTCGCAGTTGCCGGATGAAGCCGAAGGCTATTGGGGTCTCTTGCGCACGTACAAGAAAGCCGGGCGAACCGACGAGGCCGCGGGTTTCTTGCGGCAAATCTATGAGCGGTTCAGAAACGATCCCGACGAGGGGTCCCGTGCCCTCTACCAGATTGCAGATTCTCTGGAGGACCCGACCGAAAAAGCACGGCTCTGGCATCGTTACATTGAGGACTACCCCTCAGATATCTTGGTAACGAGAGTCCACGGCTTCCTCCTGCAACACTACGTGAAAACGGATCCAGAAGCGGCGGACGCCTTCGCCCGGGAGTGCCTGCTGAAAGAGGAGCCTCCAAATGACCGGACCCTCAGGAATTACGCCTACCGGGCCTTATTCGACCTCTACTGGAAGATGGGAGAGGCTCAGAAGGAAGGACTACTGGCGCAGGAACTCCTGGAATCGGGATATCCGAATGCGAACGCCTATACGCACGTCGCTCGTCACTATGCGAAAGAGGGGCGTGTGGAGCTTGCCGTTCGGTTTTTCAGAAGGGCTCTCGATTTCGCAGACCCGGACCATGTTCACGGGACCCTCCTTCGCAGCATAGGAAAACCGCGCCGAGAGTCTCTGGAAAAAATTTCACGTCTGGCGCGAGCCGATATTTCGTACGAACTGGGCCAGGTCCTCAACAAGGAACTGAGGCACAGGGAGGCGATCGCGGTGCTTCGCCCGGTGGTGGGCATGTGGGATCCTCTGGGGGATCGTATCCATTTTGAACTTGCCGCCGCGTACGAAGCCACAGGGCAGCACCAGGAGGCACTCAAGCACTACGCCAGCTCCCTGATTGACTATCTGCACGATTTCGCCCGGAAGCCGTTGGAGAACCTGTTTGCCAAGGTGCATGGTTCAACCGAGGGTCTGCGCCAGTATGTTCTGGACCACGTCATTCAGGAAGAGACGGCAGGCGACGTCGCCATCGGTGCGCCGACTTCACTCAGTCTGGATGAGACAATTATTCGGGCTCGCGGGCTTTCCTCCGGTAAAGCTCCGGAATTCAATCTGGAGACACTGGGTGGAGAAAGGGTCAAATCAGCGGATCTTCTTGGCAAGGTTGTGGTCCTTGACTTCTGGGCCACATGGTGCGGACCGTGTCTCCGGGAGCTTCCCCTGTTCCAGGCCACGGTCGATCGATGGTCAGACCGGCCCGAAGTTGCCTTTCTTGCCGTCAGCGTCGACTCGAACGACGACAAAGTCCGCAGGTTCATGAAAGATAACGAATATGATTTTCCAGTCGTCCGAGACCGTGAGGTGAGCGATGATTTCGGCGTGTCCGGGTACCCGACGATCGTGATTATCGGGAGGGAGGGTCGTATTCAGTATCGCCACGTGGGGTTCGATCCCGACGTGGACCTGATCCAGAAGCTGAGTGACAAGATCGATTATCTGCTGGGCGCGGGGGTGTCCTGATCAGGGCGTCAACTGGACTGTCCCCGTTTCGCGGGGACAAATCTGACTACGTAAGCCACGTCAGCCCGCGTCATTCATCCGCCGGACCTCAACGTAAAAAGCTCCGCGGGATCGACCTCCGGCCTGCGTGAACCACGTCTGCAGAGACTGCGGGCCGGCATCGAGTTCCACCGTAAACTTCACCGCTTTGGCGCCCGTAGGGACCATCCTGGTCTTGTCCACCTGACCAACCTGGAGCCGAGCCTCGACGGCTGGGATCACAAAGGCCGCCTCCCTGGGTAGCTGTCGAAGCGTGAGCTCATAGCGGCCGGACCGGGCGACCTCCACCATCCATTTCCCGTTCACGTAGGGCGCCGGGTCACTGCTGACATGCACATACGGACCAAACGGCCTCTGATACCAGGGAGCATTCCCTTTGGGCATGTACCAGTCCTGCAGATTCAGGTGGACGGGGTTTTCCGCCGGGTCGCCCAGCACGATCCGGCAGGGTTCGGAGATCCTCCGGGTGACGTCGGAAAACCAGCGCTCGTGTTCCTTCCTCAATTCCCTCACAATCTCCGGATATTGGGCGGCAACATCCGTTCTCTGCATCGGGTCGCGGGTGAGGTCGTAAAGCTCCTTGCCGAAGACCAGGCGCCAGCGGGACGTCAGGACGGCGGAGATGCCGTAAGGGATCAGTTCGAAAGTCGGTCTCGAGTAGCTGCCCCCCAGGTGCTCGACGAACAGTATGCGTTCAGCGGCGGAGGCCTGCCCGCGGAGCAGCGGCGCCAGGCTGATTCCGTCAAATTCCACCGGCGCGGGCTTCGCCACGCCGCAAGACTCCATCAACGTCGGCATCAGGTCGATGTGGGACGTCAACCCCTCCACATCCTGACCGCCACCCAGCCCGCCACGGGGCCAGCGTATGAAAAAGGGGACCCGGTGGCCGCCTTCGTAGGGCGATCCCTTTCGTCCCCGCAGGTTGGCCCCGAAGCGGTTCCATGGCTCCAGAGGAAAACCATCTGAATCTCCCTTTTCCATGCGGATGCCGCCAAGGGCGCCGTTATCGGTCATGAAGATCAGGATGGTGTCGTCTTCCAGATCCCACTCTTTCAGTTTTCCCAGCAACCGGCCCACGTTCTCGTCGATGTTGGTGACCATCCCCATGAAGTTCGGCCAGTGGGGCAGACAGTCCCATCCTCCGATAGGGAGCGGAGTACCGGTCCGCCACGATGTAAGGATTGTGCGGAGCGTTGGTCGACAGATAGACGAAAAAGGGCCGGCCCCGGTTCGCCTCGATGAACTTGAAGGCTTCGTCGAAGAAGACGTCGGTGCAGTATCCGGTGAATTGCTCGCGGTCGCCGTTCCGGTTGTAGATGTCGTCGAAGTAGTCGTTCCCCCAGGCGTCACCCGACATCCCGATGGCGCCGTGGCGGTGCCACACGGACACATGAAACCCACGGTCGTGCGGCCGGTAGGGGTAGTTGTCGCCAAGGTGCCATTTTCCGAACATGCCGGTGCGATAGCCCCCCGCCGCAAAGACATCGGCAAGGGTGACCTCGTCCCGCCGCAGGAAGGCCCGCCCGGCCCCCGTCCGCCAGGCTCCGGTGCGAATGGAGTAACGGCCCGTCAACAACGCCGCCCGGGTCGGTGTGCAGACCGGGTCGACATGGAAATCCGTGAGGCGAACGCTTTCCGTGTAGAACCGGTCGAGGTGGGGCGTCTGAATGAAGGGATTGCCCTGGCTGCCCAAGTCGCCGTAGCCCTGGTCATCGGTCAGGATCAGGATGACGTTGGGACGGTCCTGCGCCAAGGCCAGGCCGGGCGCCAAGAGGAAGAGTCCAAAGATCAGGCGCCGCATTGGTATCTCTCCGTGGCTGTCGAGAGGGACTGCTCGGACTCCGATTTACTCTTCACTACGAGGGGGAACAGTCTTGTTCCCCCATAGGCTCGGAGACATCCATGTTGTTGCAAGAATCGGCGGTTGGAAACCGCCGCTCCGACACTGAGGTTAACAACCACCGCTCCGACGCGGGGGTTAACAACCGCCGCTCCGACGCTGGGTTAACAATCCCCTCCCATTTCACTCTCGAAAGATCTCCGTGGATTCGGCCAAAGCCTCAAGCTGATCAAGGTCGAACTCCTTGTAGAGGTCCCGGCAAAAAAGTCCGGGAGCCTGCTGATAGGTGACGGGAACCTCGTACAAATGGCTCAGGCTGTCCATCCCCTGGCGAATCCGAACCTGCGAAAACAACTCGGGCTTCAGCGCCGCCGCGATCAAGGCGACCACCTGACAGCGGATGCCGCTGCTCTCCAGACGGACGCGGCGGGTTCCTGTCGTCTCCTCCAGCCAGCGGGTCGTGGCCACCAGTTGGGCGGCCCTGATGCCGAGCGGACGCTCTCCCAGGGGGGCCAGCAGTTGTCCGTACAGAGCCGAAGGAGGCCGGCTGACCATCCAGGAGGCCATCGATTTATTCTTACTTTCCTCCAAGAGCTGGTTGAGGGCAGGGTCGTTGGCCCGTGAACCCTCGGGCCTCAACGGGCCTTCTGGAGCGGCGTTGCCCGAGAAGATCAGGTCCAACGCCAGGACCTGGCCACCTTGATTCAAGAGACCGGAGACCTGTGACCCCGCTGCCGCATAGCCTCGGTCATTCAGAACGATGGTTGCAGGCGCATCGGGCGGGCTGGCAATCGCCTTCAGCCAGATTGCCGAGGCGCTGAGCCCGTTGTCGAATTGGAGACGGTAGGAAACACTCTCAAGCCCCCTCTTCTTGGTGTTGGCCACGCCCCAGGGGTGTTCGACTCTCCGTGAGCGATAACGCACCAGTTCCCGGAGCCGTTCTCTCTTGCGTCCGGCCCAGGCTCGTCTCCTCCCCGGGTTGCCGGGTGGATCCTCATGTTCGATCTCAGCGGCAAGCTTTCGCGCCAGACCCAGGATGGTGAGATTGTCCTCCGGGATTCCCAGATGCAGCTCCCGGGCGGTCTTGACCTCCGCGTCCACCGGGATCTCCTCCGGCTGCGCCGGCAGCCCGAAATGGCGGCTGAAAAAGCGGTAGGACTGTTGGCGATTGTCCAACTCGTAGTTGTGCGTTCCCGGGTCGGTGTTCTCGTGCCATTCGAAGGCCTCCTCTCTTCCGAACAGCGCGAAGAATGGCATGATCTGGTCGTAGAGATAGGGCTTGGTGAGAACCGCCCGGCCCACGTAGTAGTTGTCCTCGGCCGAGAACATCAGCAGGGTGGGGCGCGGCGCCCGCAGGGCGGTGAGATGAGCGTAGTCGATGCCCAGGTCGGGCGGGTTGTACTCCATGTCCCCCACGTCGGCATTCCGCTCGATGGCCGAGAGGAAGGCGAAATACCCGGAGACCGGTGCGGCGGCGGCAACCCGTTCATCCAGTCCGCTCAAGACTCCGGTCTGCCAGGCTCCCCCCGACAGGCCCGTGACCCCCAGGCGGCGCCCGTCGACATGGGGGTGGCGCTCCAGGTAGTCCAAGCCCTTGCGCATGGCCAGGTAGAACAGTCCGGTAGCGCTCATGCCGGCCAGATTCATGTGGCCGCCGTACCAATGGTCGTTCCCGGGAAGGTGCAGTTCCCCGCAGTTGAACCATTCCAGGCTCAGGGCCAGCATGCCTCGCAGTGCGTAGTTGATGCACCGGATCTGCTTGTAACCGGTGGCGTTTCCGACGGGCGTGTGGCCGTTCACGTTGACGATGGCCGGGACCTTTCCGGTCAGGCTCTCCGGCTCGTAGAGGAGGGCCGTCGTCTGGAAACCGGGGATGATCTCGTAGCGAAGCCCGCGTAGCCGGTAGCCCTTCCCCGAGGCGATGATTCCCAAATCTTCAAATTTGGGCTCCGCTTCCACCCAGTCGGAAGGCCAACCGCGGAAGATCACGTCTTCCAGTACCCGTTCTCTAATGGTCCGAGCTTCGATCTCCCATTCCCGGGCGTTCTGCGGAGTAGGCAGCGGCGGCACCCGTTTCATCAGGTACTGGCGCAACTGAAATTCGACGATCTCGGGAGATTGAACCGGCAGTTCGAGGATCGCACCCACCTGCTCGACGGTCTGCCCGGAGGCCAACACCGGAGGAAGAAAAAAGACAAGGAGTAATGCGAATCTCATCTCTTTCGCGACATGATGAATCAGCGGTCAGCGGCCGCATGCGGAGCCGTCGGCGAGGCTATTTCCAGGTGACCTCCATGGCGAAGAAGTGGTCGAACACCTCCCGCTGGGGATGGTTGGCCTCGTTGGTCTCGGGACTCCGGATGTAGAAATCCAACTGCTGGAGGGCCGGGTTGACGGCGCCCGCCTCCGAACTCTTCCCTTCAAGAGGAAAGCGAACCACCAGGTTCCGGTCGCGCATGCCCTGGGTGACCATGAAGTGGATCTGGTAGTCCTGGTAGAGCGGCTCTCCGTTCAGGGTGGCGGAGCCGATCCCCCAACCGGCCACGTAGAGAATGCTCTTGGGCCAATTGGCGTCGCCGCAACCGGAATCGCCGTGCTCGAACAGCCACGATGCGATGCCGCCGTCCTGGCAGGGTGAGAACTCCTTGAACTCTTCCAGGTCGATGACGTAGCGGCCTTCGGGGAGTTGGAGATCGGCGCGGAAGGTCCCCGTGTTGTTGATCTCGTCCACGTCGAACTCGACGGTGCCCTCCACCGGCCGCAGATTGGTCCCGTCATTTCCCATGTGGTCCCACGGGCTCTCGTCGTTCAGCGTGCCGACCTGGTAGATGCGGCTTCCCGAGATGATGAATCGGCCGTCGTACAGGTCGTGCTGCTCGGGCGCATAGATCCCCATGGCAGTGCCCGGCTGAACGCGAGGCCCGCGTTCCGGAGGATCGGACTGGGAGGGGCCGTTGGTGACCGGCACATTGCAGGCGGCCAGCCACAGCGAACACAAGGGGACAAGGAATTGTAGAGCTTGTTTCATCACGTTTCTCCGAGACAGGCGGTTGCCCCGTAGTGTACCAGCGAGCGACAGGAGGGGGGACGGTTAGTCCCCCACTCTTCCGCGTTACCACGGAATAGCGTGAAGGGGGGCTTTCCGCCTCCCCCAACCCCCCGGAATCGGGTTAACAACCCCCACTCCCATGCGGCGGCTGGAAAGTCAACGCTCCTCGGCGTAACATTTAGGCCAGATCAAATCCACTGGACTCAGGGACTTGAGCATGATCCGGGACGTTCTTCCGCATACCGTCTCCCGCCGCAAGCTTCTGGAAATCAGCGGTCTCGGCATGGGCAGCGTGGCTCTCGCCAGCATGCTGAAAGCCGAAGAGGATCGCCGCGTTTACAACGACCTGAAACCGCGCAAGGGCCACTTTCCCGCCCCTGCGAAAGCGGTGATCCAGTTCGTCCAGAACGGCGGCCCCAGCCAGATGGACCTGTTCGATCCCAAGCCCGAGCTGACGAAGTGGTCCGGCAAACCGCATCCGGACGGCGTCGAGATCCATCAGCCCAACAACGCCAACGTGCTGCTGGCCAGCCCGTTCCAGTTCAGCAAGCACGGCCAGAGCGGCATGGATCTGGGCGAGACCCTTCCCCACCTGGCGACCGTCGCCGACGACATCTGCCTCATTCGCTCCATGCACACCGAGCACAACAACCACTCGGAAGGTCTGCACATGCTGCTGACCTGCCATATCTTCTCCGGCCGGCCGGTGCTGGGGTCTTGGGTGTCTTACGCGCTGGGAACGGAAAATCAGAACCTCCCCGCCTTTGTGGTGTTGCGCGATCCGGAGGGGTATTCGACCTTGGGCAAGCAGCTCTGGACCAGCGGCTTCCTGTCAGCCCTCCATCAGGGCGTGGAGTTCAGCTCCACCGGGACCCCGGTCCGGCACCTGCATCCCCGGGTGCCGCCGCCGCCCGGCGCCCAGCGGGCGGAGCTGGACACGCTGGCCAAGCTGAACCGGTTGCATCTGGGCCGCCACCCGGGCGACTCGGAGTTGGAGGCTCGCATCCAGAACTACGAGCTGGCCGCGCGCATGCAACTGGCCGCCACGGACGTCCTGGACGTCTCCAAGGAGTCGGAAGCGACGAAGAAGCTCTACGGGATGGACAACCCCGTCTCCGCCGGCTACGGCCTGCGCTGCCTGATGGCCCGCCGCATGATCGAGGCCGGCGTCCGGTTCGTCCAAATCCATCCGGGACCAGGACAGCCCTGGGACAATCACGCCAAGCTCAGGGAGAAATTGAGCCGGATCTGCGCCAAGACCGACCAGCCGGTGGCCGGATTGCTGAAGGACCTGAAGAGCCGCGGGTTGCTGGAGAGCACGGTCCTGCTGTGGGCGGGCGAATTCGGACGCCTTCCCACCACCCAGAACTCCGACGGCCGGGATCACAACCGGAACGCGTTCAGCCTCTGGCTGGCCGGCGGCGGCTTCAAGAAGGGCCTGATCTACGGAGCGACCGACGAGTTCGGCTACCGGTCCACGGTGAACCGTGTCGGCGTCGCCGACTTGCAGGCCACGCTGCTGCAGCAGCTCGGAATCGATCACAAACGGCTGACCGTCCTCCACGAGGGCCGGGCGGAAACCCCCACCAACGCCAGCATCACGGGCGCGCGCATCGTCTCGGACATCCTCGAGAATCCTCCGCGGGAGGCCTGACCGTGCGGCTTTCACGTCTCCTGGCTCCGCTTGCAATCTTGGGTGCGCTGTCGACGGCGGCCGTCTTCGGTCAACCCAGCTTCGAGCGGGACGTGGAGCCCATCTTCAAGACCAATTGCTACAGTTGCCATGGCGGCACCGCCATGGTCGGGCTGGATCTGCGCACGGCCACCTCCGTTCTGCGCGGCAGCCACGAGGGGCCGGTGGTGGCGAAGCACGCGCCCGCAGACAGTCTGCTCTACCGGAAGGTCTCCCAGCGGTTGATGCCGCCCCCTGCGTTCAACCTGAAGCTCACCGACTCGGAGATCGACACCGTCCGGCGCTGGATCGAGGCGGGCGCCCCCTCGGACGAGGAAGCGATTATCGCCGCCAAGAGGGAAGAGGAGACCGCGCGGTTCCGGGATCTGGCGCTTCCCATCTTCGAGGACCGCTGCTTCGCCTGTCACGCCTCGGACCAGCCCATGGGGGGGTTGGACCTGCGCACGGTGCAGTCGGTGTTGAAGGGAAGCGAAGGCGGTCCCGTGATCTCCGATCTCGGGTCCATCAAGAGCATCCTGATCCGAAAGGTGACCTCTGGCGAGATGCCGCCCCCGGGCATGGGCCGGCCGCTCGGCGACGGCGAGATCCGGACGCTCGCCCGCTGGATCGACACTTCGGACTTCCGGCTTCTGCGGCCTCACGCCGAGCGCACCACCTTCAACCCGGCCGAAGCGCCGCCGGTGACCGACGAGGACCGCCAGTTCTGGTCCTTCCGGAAGCCTGAGGCCGCACCCGTCCCGAAGGTGGAGAATCGAAACCGGATCCGCACGCCGATTGACGCCTTCCTGCTGGCGAGGCTCGAATCCGAAGGGCTCGGTTTCTCGCCCGAGGCCTCCAAGCTCACGTTGCTGCGCCGCGCCTGGCTGGACCTGATCGGAGTCCCTCCTTCTCCGAAGGATATCCGGGCCTACCTCGACGACAAGAGGCCCGATGCATACGAGCGGCTCATCGACTCGCTGCTGGAGTCGAAGCACTACGGTGAGCGTTGGGGCCGCCATTGGCTGGATGCGGCCGGCTACAGTGACGTCTCCGGGTTCGACTCCGCCGTCGACAACGTGATCGTCGTCGACGGGATGTGGCGCTACCGCGACTGGGTGATCCGGGCTTTCAACCAGGACATGCCCTACGATCAATTCCTGGTGGAGCAATTGGCCGGTGACGAACTCGTGGACTGGCGCTCGGCCGAGACCTACACCCCGGAAATGCTGGACAAGCTCGTCGCCACCGGCTATCTCCGATCCGTCTTCGACCGCACCGACCAGGACGTGGTGAACCTGGTGGGAGAGCGGTACGACGTGCTCTTCCACCTGATGGAGAAGGTCTCCACCGGTTTGATGGGACTGACCATGGGCTGTGCCCGCTGCCACAGCCACAAGTACGATCCCATCCCGCAGCGGGACTACTACCGCCTGCTGTCGGTCTTTGCCACCGGGTACAACCCGGTGCGCTGGCTGCAGCCCAAGAACCATCACCTGCCCAGCGTCTCCAAACGGGAACAGGAGGCAATCGAGCGCCACAACGCCGAAATCGACAAGCCCGCGGCCAAGCTCAAGGAGCGGCTCGAGGCCATCCACCGTCCCTACCGCGACAAACTGCTGGACGGCAAGCTAGAGGAACTGCCGGAAAACATCCGCCCCGAGACGAAAGAGGCTCTGGCCACGCCCGAAGCCGACCGGAACGAAGTGCAGAAGTTCCTGGCCTCCAAATTCGAGGAGCAACTGACCGTCTCCCCGGAGGACGTGGTCAAGGCCCTGAACGAGGAGCATCTCGCGGCCCACAAGAAGCTGACCGAACGGCTCCGGATCCTGGACGGCTACCGCCGTTCCTGGGACAAGATCCAGGCCCTGTGGGACTTGGCGGCGCCGCCCAAGATCCGTCTGCTGCAGCGCGGCGAGGTCGAGCGCCCGGGGCCGCCGGTCCGGCCGGGCTTCCTGGAGGTGGTCAGCCGGCCCGGAGGGACCGATGCGGTCCGGCCGCCGGAGACGCAGGGTGAGACCAGCGGCCACCGTCTGGCCTTCGCCCATTGGCTGACCCGGACCGACCACCCTCTTACCGCCCGGGTGTTCGTGAACCAAGTCTGGCAGCACCACTTCGGGCGAGGCATCGTCGAGACTCAGGACAACTTCGGCAATCAGGGCAAGCCCCCGTCCCATCCCGAGCTGCTGGATTGGCTGGCGGTGGAATTCGTGCGCCAGGGCTGGAGCGTCAAGAAGCTCCACAAGCTGATCATGACCTCCACGGCCTACCGGCAATCGTCCGAGGGACCTGCCGCCGGCTCCGTCGCGCTCCGGGCGGATCCGGAAAACCGGCTCTTGTGGCGCATGAACCTGCGCCGGTTGGAAGCGGAAATCCTGCGTGATTCCATCATGGCCGCCAGCGGCAAGCTGGACTGGACCATGGGTGGACCTCCGGTCGAGGGCCCGCTGATGGCCGACGGCCTGAAGACGCTGAACCCGCACACCGATTCGCCGGGTGAGATTGCCGACGCCCAGGCCACGGGAGTCTGGCGGCGCAGCGTCTACCTGCTGGCCCGGCGCTACTTCCCGTTGGGATTCCTGGAGACCTTCGACGCTCCCATCATGCAGACCAACTGCAGCCGGCGGTTGAACTCGGTCTCGCCGCTCCAGTCGCTCACGCTGATGAACGACGATTTCGTCGTGGAGAACGCCCAGGCCTTCGCCCAGCGGGTCGCCGCCCTGTCCAACGGCGATCCGGACGCGGCGATCGAGAAGGCCTACCTGCTGGCCCTCTCCCGCCCGCCCTCAGCCGAGGAAGCCCAGATCGCCCGGGCGCATCTGGCTCGCCAGAAAGATCTCTATCTCAAGGCCAACGCCGAAGAGGCACAGGCCGAGAAGAAAGCCCTGGAGAGCCTCTGCCACCTGCTGTTCCTCACCAACGAGTTCCTCTATATCGGGTAGGAGTGGGGACATTCCTGTCCCCCGCAACTCCTCAAGGAGCGGCGGTTTCCTAACCGCCGAACTCCGGTGTAACAAACTTGGCGACGAAGACTGGGCGATTGGAAACCACCGCTCATTTTCCTCCGAATGGGGGACAGTCTTGCCCCCAATTGGCTTCAACGAAGGCGTTACGGGGACAATTGGGATTGATCATGCAAGGAGGGGCTTTATGGAGGTGGACTTGCTTTCGCAATCGTGGGTGGAAGTCGAGAAGGACTATAAGGGAGGCCTGCTGAACTCAGAGCGTTGTTTGCAGGCCTCGATGTACCGCGCGTTCAGATTGCATGCACCGGGGGAACTCGACACGTTTGTCGAGCCGGAACTTTCCCTTCGGTCCAAAAAGTATCGGCCGGATCTCGTAATCTGCGAGGACACTCGCGTCAGTGCCATTGTCGAGATCAAGTTTGTTCCTCACCGGTTTGCGCGTTACAAACGAGACATCGATAAGCTTCAAGAGTTAGCGGACATGGATGATCAACCGATTTCCATAGATCCAGCGACAGGAGAATGGTCGTCGACAACATATCGGGCCGATTGCTGCACAAAGCTGGTGTTCGCCGTCGTGGCGCGGCACGATTCGGCGGCGCTGGACTCGCATTCGATTTCGGCCCGACTGAAACCAGAGTTCAAAAAAAGGTTCTTCCTGTTGTCGGGTTCTATCGGTGGCTCGCACGGTAGCTGTTTCGGATGTTATCCCTGCACCTGAAACGGGAAACGATGGCCGCAGACGTGGTTGACCGGTACGAGCGCTGACCCCCGTTACAGCGTCTCCCAGGGATTGACAACGCCGAGGTCCAAGCTGCTGAAGTCGGCGACGTTCCTGGTTGCAAGCGCCAAGTCGTGGGCCCTGGCGGTGCCGGCAATCAGTGCATCTCCCAAGTCCAACATGCGCCCGGCGCGATGCGCCTGCGCGCGAAAGTGGGCGGCCCATTCCGCGCCCATCCTCTCCAGAGGAAGGACGCGGTCTTCATATCCGGTGATGAATTCCGACAGCGTCGCACGCAAGCGGTCGCGGCGCTGTCCCAGCGGCAGCAGTCGCAAGCCGAATTCCAACTCGTGTAACGCGATGGCGGAAACCCACAGATCTTGGTGTTCGGACAGGAAAGCGACACCCGATGGCGCCCCAGGGTCCTGATGCGCAAGAAGACGTCGGTACGCACTAAAGGCGACTCGGTGAGAAATGCAGATTGCAACCTTTCCACACCAGATAACGTGGAAACTCACACTTTTCCCACAGACTTTTTCACAGGAATCAGCGAATTTGCCCTTCGAAACAAGTTAACCGGTTGGAATGAGGATCTCGCAGGCAGGACCCGTGGCCCGCTCGAGCCTCCGGTCAAGTGTCGCCAGCGAACACCCCAACGCTTCGGCCAGCGCCACGTACCACGCATCGTAGCTGGTCAGGTTGCTCCGAAGTGCCCACACCCGGTCAGCGAATGGCGCGAACGGGAACAGGTCCAGATCGAGCCGAAGCAGATCGCGCTGTGCACTGTTGGCCTCGAGCCTCGAAATTTTCCCGATCCCTTCCAACCGGCGCAAGATGTTGCTCACCTCCGCCAGGAGCAATTCCGGACCGGCCAGAGAGTCCTGGGCCATTAACGACTCCGCCCACACCCCTTCGCGTCCCGAGTCGACCAGGGCCGCAACCAACACGGACGCATCGACGACGATGGTCACATCCGGTCCGCATCCCGGACGCGCAAAATGCTGGAGGGGCGAACGCGAGTGCCCGCCGCCGCCTTCCGCTCGCGAACGCGTTGGAGCCAATCGTCGAGGGACGGCCGGGAGGCGATCCGTTCCAACTCGTGACGCAGAAATTCCTGCATGGATTGGCGCCGCAACGCGGCGCGCGCCGCGAGTTCGTCCCGCACCTTTTCGGGGACACGCCGGATGGTGATCTGTACCGGCATGCTGTCATTATGACTGCATAGACATGGATATGAAAGCAAAATACAGTAAAGTCCAGCATTGTCAGCGGCATGCGTGCTCGTTCGCAAGGCTTGCCTCTGGGTGCCCTCACCCGACTCGAAGGCCGCAGACAGACGGGACCGGTACGGTGAGATGGCAGGCGAGAGTGCGGAATGGGATCTTGCCCGGATCTCCCAGTAGGACTATGACTTGGTTGTAGGGGTTTCATCCCCTAGAGCAGCAATACCAGTCACTGCTATGGGTGGACGATCGGGGAATTCCGCCACCAAGCTCAACTTCCCGCCCATTGCCTGGACGTAGCCACTGAGGGTGGAAATCAACAGATCGGTACGTTTCTCGATACGGGAAATGTTTTCTTGGTTGATCCCGAGTTCTTTTGCGACCTGTACCTGTGTCTGTCTCCGAGCCTTGCGGAGATCTCGGAGACACATCTCTTCAGCGATCAGCGCCTTCGCCCGCTCCTCAACCTTTTGCCGGCGCGACGCGGGGAGTTTGGTCAATCTCTCAGTGAGAGTCTTCATTTTGCCCTCCTTTCGTCTGTCAATCTGTCGAGGTGCGCATCGAACCTTTGGTCCGCCGTCTTGATCAGCCGTTTGTAGAATCGCCTCGTGTTTGATCCGGATTTGTCCCCAGCCACAAGCAGTATGGCCTTTCGCTCAGGATCGAAGGCAAAAGCGACTCGCCAGACACCGTTGTCGACCTGAAACCGCAGTTCTTTCATGTTGGCGTGGTGTGATCCTTTGAGGGTATCCACGCGGGGGCGCCCCAGGGTCGGACCGAATCTTTCAAGTAGCATTGCTAACGCAAGTAGCTCATCCTGCACAATGGTCGACAGGCTATCGAATTCCGTGTCAAAGACCGGGTCGAATCGGACTTCCCAGCTCACCGACAAAATTATGACTTTCATTACATATGACTTCAATCGCATGAGTTTTGCGACTGGCTCCTGGCGAGATCCCCTCTGTCTGCCGGCTAAGGAGGAAACAAGTAGTCTGCCGGGACGCAGCGCCCGTCGAATGGCATGTACCGCGAGTTGCTAGCCCAACTCTTTTTCCAGATCCCTGATGAATCTCGCTGAATCTCGCGCGATGTTTTCGGGGCCGTGTTCGAAATGGAAGACCTCGAGCGACACCCAGCCCGGATAGGCGAGATCCTTCAACGCCTGTAGGACCGGCTTGAAGTCGTAGTCGCCGGTCCCCGGATGGCGGCCGTCCAGTTCGTTGACGTGGACGTGCTTGATGTAGCGGTCGTATTTCCGGATCGCTTCACCGTGAGGCAGGGTCTCGCCGACGGCGTTGTGGGTGTCGAAGACAGGAGGGGACAGTCTTGTTCCCCAGTCCAGCCGACCTGATCGCTCACATTTTTCCCACAGACTTTTCCACAAGAGGTATACATGTCGTGCGTGCCTGGAGACTGCGGCGATTGTCGGCAGTATTCGACGCACAAATGCGGCGATAAATTGCCTTCTGCGGCGATTATGTCCTACAATCTCCGCGAATTATGCGGAGAATGTACATCTACGAACATCCCGACTGGCCCCATCTCCACTGGAAGAATGACAGCCTGATCGAAATGCTGGCGACCGTCCGGTATCGACAGGGACGGTTGATCGGTCAGATGGAGGCCCTCGGCTTCGATCTACGGCAGGAGGCGGTATTCGAAACCCTTACGGAGGACGTGCTGAAGACGAGCGATATCGAAGGGGAACGACTCGACGCGGATCAGGTCCGCTCCTCGGTTGCCCGACATCTCGGTCTCGACCTCGGCGGTCTCAGGCACGCCGACCGCAGGGTCGAGGGGATCGTGGAAATGATGCTGGATGCCACCGGACGCCATGAGGAGCCGCTGACCGGAACTCGACTCCACGGCTGGCACGAGTCTCTGTTTCCGTCTGGCCGTAGCGGCCGGCGGCGGATCAGGGTGGGAGGTTGGCGCGATGACCGCACCGGCCCGATTCAGGTCGTGTCCGGTCCCATCGGTCGTGAGCGGGTGCATTTCGAGGCCCCGCCCGCGGTCCGCCTTGCCCGGGAAATGGAGGCCTTTCTGGATTGGTTCAATGCGCCTGCCGACACCGATGAAGTGGTCAAGGCCGGGGTTGCCCACCTCTGGTTCGTCACCCTTCACCCCTTTGACGACGGCAATGGCCGCATGGCGCGGGCGATTGCGGACATGGTCCTGGCCCGCTCCGAGGGGAGTTCGCAACGCTACTACAGCATGTCGTCGCAAATTCGGCAGGAACGCGCCGACTACTATGACGTCCTCGAACGGACGCAGAAGGGTACGACGGACATCACGGCTTGGTTGGTCTGGTTCCTGGTCTGCCTGGGCCGTGCCATCGAGAATTCACGGAGGACGCTGGCGACGGTCCATAAAAAAGCACGATTCTGGAAACGTGTTGCCGATGTTCCTCTCAACCGGCGCCAGAGACGGGTCCTCGACCGCCTCCTGGGTGAGTTCGAGGGGAAGTTGACCACTTCGAAATGGGCCAAGCTCGCCAAATGTTCCCAGGATACGGCCCTGCGGGACATTACCGATCTGGTCCGGCGCGGTCTCCTCGCCCGCAATCCGGGAGGGGGCCGAAGCACGAGCTACAGTCTGGTCGAAACTTCGACATCATGAGCCGGTAGGCGAACTCGCGGCGTGGGCCCCGTCTGCGTCTCTCAGGAACTGGAGCAAGTTCTGACGGAGGACTTTGGGGAGCTTTGGACCGTATCGCAGTCTGTATCGTAGACCAGCTTCTTCTCCAGATCCCTGATGAATCTCGCCGAATCTCGCGCGATGTTTTCGGGGCCGTGTTCGAAGTGGAAGACTTCGAGCGACACCCAGCCCGGATAGGCGAGATCCTTCAACGCCTGCAGGACCGCCTTGAAGTCGTAGTCGCCGGTCCCCGGATGGCGGCCGTCCAGCTCGTTGACGTGGATGTGCTTGATGTAGCGGTCGTATTTCCGGATCGCTTCACCGTGAGGCAGGGTCTCGGCGACGGCGTTGTGGGTGTCGAACATGGATTGCACCGCCGGGCTGCCGATCTGCTCCACGATGGCGGTCGCCTCCCCCAGGTTGTTGACCACGTCGCAGAGATGCGGCGCCAGGGGCTCCAGGAGGATCCGCACCCGGCGCGCCTCGGCATCGGGAGCCACCTTGGCCAGCCCCGCGGCCAGGCGGCGCCTGGCCTCCCGTTGCGTTGCTCCGTCCACCGTGCCGCGCTGGCGGGCCGAGCCCAGGATCATCAGGCCGGCGTCGCCCAGGTCGCCGCACAGGTCGACGAGGCCCCGGAAGTAGTCCCAGCTTCTCTCCCTCCGGGTCCGGTCCGGCGTCGTCAGGTGAAGCCGGCGGGGGGCCTTGAGCATGTTGTGCAGCCCGGCGTAGAGGAGTCCTTCCGATTTGCGGATGTCCCGCAGCTCTCTGCGCCGGGCGGCGGAGAGGGAGTTGGGATCGTCCGAGAGCAGGTGCGGCGCGATCTCGATCCCCTCGTATCCGGTCCGGACCGCCCCCTTGCAGGCCTCGGTGAAGCTCCAGCCCTGGAACGTCCCGCTGCAGACGGCGAGGCGGAATCGGTAGCCGGCGGGCTTGCGGGGAGTTCTTCCTTCAGACCCTGCCTGGGAACGGCCGGACACCGGGTTCATAGCTGGAAGAGCGTCTTCGCGTTGCCGGTATAAATTTTCTCCAGATCCGCGGCCGGCAGGCCGAGGCTGTCGATTTTCGACACGATCAGATTGGGGTCCACCCACGGATGGTCGCTGGCGTAGAGCAGCCTGTCCGGACCGGCGAAGTCGTAGCCGTAACGGATGGCCATGGCGATGGGCGAGACCGTATCGAAATAGATCTGACGCAGGTACTCGCTGGGCGGCCGGTGGATGTTCTCCGCGCCCCGCTTGAGCACCTGGGTCTGATGGTCCATGCGCCCGATCAGATAGGGCAGCGCCCCGCCCACGTGCGGGCAAAGCAGCTTGAGCCGGGGGTGCCGGTCCAGGATCCCGGCCAGGATGATCCGGGCCAGGGCGATGGTGGTGTCGAACATCAGGCCCAGGCCGCCCACCAGGGAGCGTCCCTTCACGGCGTCGTACGTCATGGGGTAGGCGGGATGGAGCAATATGGGAATGCCCATCTCTTCGGCCCGTTTGAACAGGGGCCGGAACTCCTCTTCGTCGGGAAAACGGCCCGCCAGATTGGAGTAGAGCAGGATGCCGCGGAACCCGAGCTGGTCGACGCAGCGGTCCAGTTCCCGGAGCGACTCCTCCATGTGATGGAGCGGCAGTGTCGCCAGCCCGAAGAAACGTCCCGGATACGACTCGGCGGCGTCTCCGATGAAGTCGTGCGCCAGCTTGGCCACCTTGGGGCCGTCGGCGCCGAAGCACTCGGGTCCGGGGTCGTTGATGCTGAGGGCCGAGGTCCGGATGCCGGCCCGGTCCATGTCGGCGATCTTGGCGTCCACGTCCAGGTGTTGCGGCCGGACGCGCCGGCGCCATTCCCCCGTGAGGGTGTAGTAGGCGCCCTCCTGCTCGTAGGCCCGGGGGAGGGTGTCCCGGGTCATCATGAACTCGAGGACGGGAGGCGGGACCATGTGACTTTGGACGTCGATGCGGAAGAGGTTCGCGTCCGTCCGCACCCGCTCGCCAGTCGCCAGGCCCGGAACGGACGCGCTGCCGGTGGTGGAAGGAGACTCACTCCGATCAGACAATTCGTCTCCTCTCTCCATGCTTGCGGGTGAGCAGCGTCGCCCCTGCGAGCCGGGCTGGCTTCCGGTCGAAGGTGTACAGCGGATGGGCTCCCGATCGTTCGACCGCAGCCAGGATCATCAGGTCGGAAAAACCCGCTCCGCCTGTCCGATAACGGAACGCCGACCGGGCCACATCGCCGTCCGCCTCGACCACGATCCCTTCGGTGGCCACCAGTTCCTCCAGCACTGCCGCAATCCGGTCGCGGGAATGGCCATAGGCCCGTTCCAACACCCAGACGAGTTCGACGACCACTTCGCGGCAGACGTAACCGGGTCGGTCTGCCGTGAGCGAATCCAGCAACGAACGGGAGGCTTCCGCCTGATTGGCGTCGTCGCGAACCAGATAACGGACGAGGACGTTGGTGTCGAGTGCGATCACTCCACAATTGCCCCGTCGGCTACGGCCTGCTCCATTTGCTCCACGGTAACGGCGGGCCCTTCATGCCGGAGCACCCCATACAACCGGCCGATGGGCCGGACCGGCAGAATTCGCACGTTGCCCTCGGAAATGACGTAGCGCACCCGGTCCCCGGCCCGCAGGCCGAGCACCTCCCGCACGGGCTTGGGAAGTGTCGTCTGGCCCTTCTTGGTAATGGAAGATTCAATCATGGCAATATCCAATATTGACTTACAATATAGAGTATTACCTTACTAATATCAATAAAGTAAGGATACCGGTGGGGCTACGGCTCTAGAAGTTCCAGTTGTCTGGGGCTGGGAAAAATCCTCGAGATGAAAAGACGCTTGACATAACAGACAAATGTCTGTTATTCTCTCCGTTCCTGGTTTTTCCGGTCACTTGGCCGGTCAGGGAGGGAGAAATGGCCTATACGCCGCCTGGGGAGACGCGAAAAAAGGTCTACGAGTTCGTGCGGGAGAGGATCCTGAACGGATCGTCGCCCACCGTCCGGGAGGTGCAGCGGGCCTTCGGGTTCCGGGCGGTCCAGTCGGCGAGGCAGCACCTGGAGGCGCTGGTGGCCGAGGGGAAGCTGGTCAAGGACTCGGGCAAGGCCCGGTCCCACCGCCTGCCGGAGTTGGGGCGGGTTCGCTCCTCCCACCTGATCCCCATGCTGGGCCGCGTCCAGGCGGGGGAGTTGACCACGGCCCTGCAGGACCCGGGCGATTATCTCCTGGTGCAGAAGACCCGTTTCGACGACCGGGAGCTCTTCGCCCTGACCGTTCGGGGGGAGAGCATGCTCCAGGCCGGCATCCTGCCGGGAGACACCGTGATCGTCCGCCGGCAGCCGGCCGCCAGGCCGGGGGAGATCGTGGTGGCCCTGGTGGGGGAGGAGGCGACCGTCAAGCGGTACCGGGAAAAGAAGGGCCGGGTCGAGCTGCATCCCGAAAACGATGCCTTCGAGCCCATCGTCCCCCGGGAGGACGGAGAGCCGTTCTCGATCCTGGGCAAGGTCATCGAAGTCAGAAGGAACCTGGAGTAACAGCCCGTGGCAAAAGTCATCACGGCATTCGACCGTCCCTGCACAGGCGCGGACGGCGTTGCTATGGGCGCACATACTCCCGGTATGCGCGCCCATAGCGCCTTGTCCGGCGGGCGCAGGAACGGTCTCGGTGCTCGCGGGACTTTCACCACGGACTGATAAAGGAGGGAACATGTCAGCCTTGCAAGCCATCGATCTGCGGGGTCTCAGGACCCATCTCGATTGGGCGGCGGCGACGCCGCGGACGGAAACGCCGCTCTGGTCCCGGGAGCACTTGGCCGGCCGCCTCTGCGAGCTCTCCTCCAGGTCCGGAGCCGCGCTGCTGACGTCCGCCTTTCGCCTGGTGCTGGATGCACAGATGGAGGGCGAGCCGGTGGCCTGGGTCGCAGCCGGGCCGGACACCTTCTTCGCCCCGGATGCGGCCGGGAACGGCGTGGACCTGAACGCCCTGGTGGTGATTCGCGTCCCGGACGCCCAGTCCGCGGGACGCGCGGCGGACCGGCTCTTGCGGTCGGGAGCCTTCGGACTGATCGTGATGGATCTGAACTTCAATCCCACCATTTCGGTGCCGTTGCAGACGCGCCTGGTCCAGCAGGCGCGGACTCACGGTGCCGCCCTCCTCTGCCTGACCTCCAAGGCCCGGGGGGCGCCTTCGCTGGGGACCATGGTCTCGCTGCGGGGGCAGACTTCCTGCCGGCGTCTGGAGGTCGACCGCTTCCAGTACCGGATCGAGATCTTGAAGGACAGGAGTCATGGACCGGGTTGGAGCCACACCGAGGTCTGCCGTGGACCGGAAGGCCTGCATTAACATCCGGGCCCTGCCGCTGCAGCTCCTGATGAGGAGGCATCCGGAGTGGAGGCAGAGGCCGGTGGCGGTGGTGGAGCAGGAGAAACCCCAGAGCCCCATCCTCTGGGTCAACTCCGCGGCTGCGGGGTCCGGCATTCGGCCGGGGATGCGCTATGCCTCCGGCCTCTCCCTGGATCGGAACCTGTGTGCGGGCACGGTGTCCGGGAAGGAGATCGAGTCCGCGGTCCGGCAGGTGCACGAACTGCTGGCCGATTTCAGTCCCGGGGTCGAGCCCTCCCAAGACGAGCCCGGGGTCTTCTGGATCGATGCCAGCGGACTCGACAAGCTTTACGGCTCTTTCGAGAACTGGACCCGGCAGATGGCCGTCCGCCTCTCCCGGGAGGAGTTGCCGGCGAGCATCGTGGTGGGCTTCAGCCGTTTCGGCAGCTATGCCATCGCCAAGGCGGAGAACCGGGTGACGGTGCTCCCCTCCTTCGAGATGGAGGAGGTCTGCAGCCGCAAGGTGCGCCTGCAGCATCTGGGGATCAATCCGAGCTTGCGCGACCGGTTGGAGAAGCTGGGGATTCACACCGTCGGAGACTTTCTGGATCTTCCCCAAGGCGGCATCGTCCGGCATCTGGGCCAGGAGGCCTGGGCACTGTACCGTCTGGCGGCGGGCGAGCTTTCGTTGCCGCTCCAGCCCCGAATGATCCCCGAGCCTCTCCGTGTCCGGACGGAACTGGAGGAGCCTGAATCCAACGCGGCAAGACTCCTTTTCCGGATCAAGCAGTTGCTGGACCCCTTGCTGATGGCGGCGGCGGACAGGAACCAAAAGGTGTCCGTCCTCCGGTTGCAGCTTCTGCTGGAGGATGGAGACCGCCGCCTCGAGCAGATCCAGCCGGCCCGGCCCACCTTGAAGGTTTCGGTCCTGCTGGATCTGGTCCGTTTGCGCCTGGAGAGCCTCTCCCTGCCGGTTCCTCCGGTGG
Source organism: Acidobacteriota bacterium (assembly GCA_028874215.1). NCBI lineage: Bacteria > Pseudomonadati > Acidobacteriota > Acidobacteriota bacterium. The sequence continues at coordinate 46,802 of JAPPLF010000039.1, read as the reverse complement.
AGCTCTCCCTGGAAGTGGAGGGGGTGTCCGCCTCTCCCCAGGTGCTGAGCCTCCTGCAACGGAATCCGCGCCGGAACCTGGAGGCGGCCCTGCGCGCCCTGGCCCGGGTCCGGGCCGAGTTCGGCCCCGATTCGGTGCTCTCGGCCCGGCTCAAATCGGGGCATCTGCCGGAAGCCCGTTCCGAGTGGCGGCCCTTGGAGAAGCTCAAGGCGGCCAATCCCCGTTCGGTCTCCCTGCGCCCCCTGGTGCGGCGCGCCCACGCCCGCCCCCGGCCCCTGAAACGGTCTCTCTTGGAGTCGGCGGGCCGGTGGAAGCGATCCCCGGGACTGGGACGTCTACTGGGCTATCTCATCAACGGAGGGTGGTGGAGCCGGGAAGTCCGGCGGGACTACCGGTTCGTCAACACCGGCCGGGGCGAGATCCTCTGGGTCTACTACGACCAGAAAAGGCGGCGCTGGTACTCGCAGGGCCGAGTCGAGTGAGGAGGGGCGGTTTTCCTACCGCCCATTCTTTTCCCCCCTGATTCCCTGATGCGCCCATTTTCTCCTTCTCCCGTCTCCCACTGTCCTGTCGTGACTCCGGAGTCCGGCGGCAAGAAAGCCGCCGCTCCTCAGCCCTACGTCCCCCTCTGGTGCAAGAGCAACTACTCCTTCCTGGAGGGGGCCAGCCACCCCGAGGAACTGGTGGAGGCCTGCCGGGAGCAGGGGCTTTCCGCCCTGGCCCTCACCGACCGCAACGGGGTGTACGGGATCGTCCGCGCCCACGTCCGCGCCCGCCGCCTGGGCGTCCACCTGATCGTGGGCTCCCAGGTCGACCTCCGGGACGGATCGGAGCTTCTGCTGCTGGTCCAGGACCAGGAGGGCTACCGCAATCTCTGCCGCCTGTTGACCGGCGGGCACCTCCGTTCCTCCAAGGGGGAGTGCCGGCTGGGTTGGCGGGAGGTCTGCCGGCACAGCCCCGGCCTGATCGCCCTCTGGGGGATCCCACCGCCAGACTCCGGGTCTCACGCCCGGACCGAACCGGAACCTGTCCTGGAGCGGCTCCAAGCCGCTTTTCAGGATCGCCTCCACGTCTTGATTCCCAGGCACCGCCGGGCGGAGGAGGTGATGCGGGAGGCCAGGCTCCGGGAGTTGGCGGACCGCTTCGGGCTGCCCACGGTGGCCGCCGTGGAGGTGCTCTACCACTGTCCCGGCCGACGCCGCCTGCAGGACGTCCTGACCTGCATCCGGGAAGGAGTGACCCTGCCGGCGGCCGGCCGCCTCATCCGGCCCAATGATCAGCACGCCCTGAAGAGTCCGGACGATCTGGCCCGCCTCTTTGCCGACGATCCCGAGTCGGTCAAGCGGACCCGTGAAGTGGCCGCCCGCTGTTCCTTCTCGCTCCAGGAACTGCGTTACCGCTATCCGCTGGAACGCCTGCCGGAAGGAATGGACTCCAGCCGGTACCTGCGCCGGCGGACCTTCGAAGGAGCCGAGCACCGCCTGGGAGGGAAGTTCCGCAGCCAGATCCCGCAGTTGCAGAAGGAACTGGACCTGATCCGGGAGCTGGAGTACGAGGGCTATTTCCTGACCATGCACGAGCTCGTCGAGTACTGCCGCCGCCACGGCATCCTCTGCCAGGGCCGGGGGTCGGCCGCCAACTCCACCGTCTGCTTCGCCCTGGGAATCACCAGCGTGGACCCGACCCAGGTGGACCTCCTCTTCGAGCGTTTTCTGTCCCGGGAGCGGGCCGAGCCGCCCGACATCGACCTGGACATCGAGCACAACCGCCGGGAAGAGGTGATCCAGCACGTGTACCGGAAGTACGGGCGCGACCGCGCCGCCATGGTGTCCAACGTGGTCCGTTACCGCTACCGGTCCGCCATCCGGGAAGTGGGAAAGGTGCTGGGAGTCTCGGCCACCAGCCTGGACCGTCTGGCCAAGCTGGTTTTCCACGAGCGCTGGGGCGAAGAACTGGTGGGACAGGCAGGACTCGACTCCCGGAGCCCGGCCCTGGGCCACCTGGTGAATCTGGTGCAGGAGATCCAGGATTTCCCCCGCCATCTCTCCATCCATCCCGGCGGCTTCCTGCTGGGCCACCGGCCCGTTCACGACCTGGTGCCCATCGAGAACGCCTCCATGGAGGGCCGGACCGTCATCCAGTGGGACAAGGAGGACGTGGAACAGGCGGGCCTGTTCAAGGTGGACCTGCTGGGGCTGGGCGCCCTCACCCATCTGCACCTCTGCTTCGATCTCCTGCGCCGGCACCGCCGCCTGAGCCTTTCCCTGGCCACCCTCCCCAGGGAGGATTCAGCCACCTTCGACATGGTCTGCCGCGCCGATACGGTGGGGGTGTTCCAGATCGAGAGCCGGGCCCAGATGGCTATGCTGGGCCGCCTCAAGCCGCGCAACTACTACGACCTGGTGATCGAGATCAGCATCGTCCGTCCCGGACCCATCACGGGAGGCATGGTGCATCCCTACCTGCGGCGGCGCAAAGGGGAGGAAGCGGTCGAATATCCCCATCCCCGTCCTGAAGAAGACCCTGGGGATTCCCCTGTTCCAGGAGCAGGTGATGCAACTGGCCATGGTGGCCGCCGACTACACGCCGGGCGAGGCCGACCAGTTGCGGCGGGACATGGCGGCCTGGCGGCGTTCGGGACGGATCGAGCGGCACCATGAAAGGCTGGTGTCCCGCATGGTGAGGAAGGGAATCCGGAAGGAGTTCGCCGAGCGCGTCTTTCAGCAGATCCGTGGATTCGGCGACTACGGTTTCCCCGAGAGCCATGCCGCCAGCTTTGCCCATATCGCCTACGCCACCGCCTATCTCAAGTGCCACTATCCGGCGGAGTTCACCTGCGCCCTGCTGAACGCCCAGCCCATGGGGTTCTACTCTCCCTCCACCATCGTCAACGACGCCCGGATTCATGGGATCGGGATTCACCCCGTCAGCATTCTCGAAAGTGGCTGGGACTGCAGCCTGGTCCCGGCTCCGGCCGCTCCCGGACGGTCCGCCAAATTCGCGGTCCGCATGGGGTTGCGCTACGTCAAGGGGATGGGAGAGGGGGACTGGGACGGATTGGACGAAGCCGCCCGGCAGTCCCCCTTCAGCGATCTCCCGGACGTCGTCCGGAGGAGCGGACTCCGCCAGGACAAGCTGGAGACCCTGGCCGAGGCCGGCGCCTTCGAGTGCTTCGGCCTGGACCGCCGGAGCGCGCTCTGGCAGATCCAGGGCCTCGCCGGCCGGCGGCCCCCCCGGTTGCCGTTGAGCAGCCGCGCTTCTCCGCCCCCGTTCCCTCCTCTGAGCCGGCTGGAGAGCATCGTCTGGGACCATCGGGTCACCAGCCACAGCTCCCAGGCCCACCTCCTGAAACCGCTGCGGCCCGTTCTGACCGCCTGGGGACTGCCCACCGCCCTCCAACTCAACCGGATGCCGGACGGCCGCCGCGTCCGCTACGCGGGCATGGTCATCTGCCGCCAGCGCCCGGGGACCGCCCGGGGCGTCACCTTCATGACCCTGGAGGACGAGACGGGGTTCGTGAACCTGGTCATCTGGCAACAGACCTTCCAGCGCTATTCCGTCCTGGCCAAGACCCTCTCCTGCATGGGGGTCACCGGCAACCTCCAGGCGGCAGAGGGAGTCACCCACCTGGTGGTCGACAAGATCTGGAGGCCCAAGCTGGACAAAACCTCAATCCGCCTCAAAAGCCGAGACTTCCAATAGGAGCGGGGACTGTTAGTCCCCGACTGGGGGGTGCAGGGGGGCGATAGCCCCCCTCCGCGCTTCAAACAACCGAAAAAACCCCGGCCCATCGCAATTCCCCAAACCCCACCTCTTCCCTCTTTGCTCTCTCCCCTTTACTCTCTCCCCAGCACCACCATGCCCCCACCGCCCTCCAACAGACGAAGCTTCCTCACCCACCTGAGCGCCGGCGCCCTCCTCTCAGCCGCGCCGCCCCTCCGGGTCACATCCCAACCAGCACCCCACACCCACCCCCAAGACCTGGGCCTCGATCGCGCCTACGCCCTGGTCCAACGCATGCTCTCCCCCCGCCCCGAATACGGCGCCGCCATCCTGGCCGGCCGGCGCGACCGCATCCTCCCTCCCCGCGCCTTCGGCCGAATGGGCACCCTCGACGCTCCGGAAGTGCGTCCCGACACCATCTTCCTCATCGCCTCCTGCACCAAGCCCATCGTCGCCAGCGCCGCCTGCCTCCTGATCGAACGGGGCCTCCTGGAACTCGACCAACCGCTCCACGAGATCATTCCGGAAATCGCGGAAGAGCAGCACGGAATCCGCCTCATCCACCTCATGACCCACACCTCCGGTTTCGGCTCCATCCCCCGCAACCAGGAATTCCGGGCTACTCGTCAACCCCTGGACCGGTTCCTTCGCGAGATGTTCAAACGGCGAACGTCCGACTTCCCGCCCGGCACCGGTGTCAAGTACTGCAACGCCGGCTTCCTCCTCCTGAGTGAAGCGATCCGCCGCGCTAGCGGCATGTCCACCCCCGATTTCCTGAAAAAGGAGTTCTTCCGGCCCCTGGGTATGCCCGACTCGTTCCTGGGACGGACCGACCAGGACCGGAGCCGGATCTCAGACTGTGTCCTGCCCCCCGAGCTGGCGGCGGCGGTGAGCAACTGGAACACCGACTACTTCCACCGCCTGGCCAACCCCTGGGGCGGGATCTTCTCCACGGTGCGCGACTACAGCCGGTTTCTCCAGATGCTCCTCAACGGCGGAGAGTACCGGGGAGTTCGCGTTTTCAGCCCGGCCACGGTCCGGATGATGACCGGCAACCAGATCCCGCGGCTTCCCGGCTTGAGCCAGGCTCACCGGATCGCCCACGCCACGGGCCTGGGTTGGCAACTGCGGGACAACGGGCACTTCAAGTTCATGGGAAGCCTGGTCTCGCCGCAGTCCTACGGCCACTACGGTGTGACGGGCTGCTCGGTGTGGGCCGACCCGGAGACCGGCCTCTTCATGACCCTGTTCAGCAACAAGCCCTACAGCGACCGGGAGCTGGGAATCGTCTCCAACGCCGTCGCCGCCTCTCTGGTGGGATAGCCCGGAGGATTCCCGGCGCCTACTGCGTTGTGCCGCCCCGACCCTGCTGCGGAAGCTGCGAATAGGCTCTTTGGATCGCCGTCACCAGGGCGTGGCCGGGCCCCAGGCTCCGCTTGCCGATCTCCAGGGCCTCCCGGAGGAGCGGCTCCGCTTCCGCGTACCGTTGCTGGTCGCGATAGAGGAATCCCAGGTTTCCGAGGCTCCAGGCCACCTGTGGATGTCCCGGCGCCAGAGCCTTCTTGGATATCTCCAGTGACTGCTTGAAGAGCGGTTCGGCTTCGGAAAGCCTGCCCTGAGCCCGAAAGAGCTCGGCCAGGCCGCCCATGCTCCTGGCCACGTCGGGATGCTGCGGTCCAAGGACCTTCTCGTAGATGGCGATGGCCCTCCGGTAGAGGGGCTCGGCCTCGCCGTACCTGCCCTGGACTCGATGGAGTTCGGCCAGGGAGAAGAGGCTGGGAGCCGTCTGAAGGTGTTCCGGTCCCAGGATCTTTTCGTAGATGGCCAGGGCCTGCCGGTAGTAGGGCTCGGCCCGATCCGGTTTCCCCTGGATCCGGTGCAGGTCGGCCAGATTTTCCAGACCCGCCGCGACCTGACGGTTCTCCCCTCCCAGCGCCTTCCGGTAGATTTCGATGGCCCGGTTGTAGAGAGCTTCAGCTTGGGCGTACCGGTGCTGATGCCGGTGCAGGAACGCCAGGTTGTTGAGGCTGGTGGCCACGTCGGGATGCTCCGGTCCCAGTTCCTTTTCGACGATGGCCAAGGCCCGGGTGTAGAGCCCTTCCGCCTTGGAATAGTCCCCCTGGGCCCGGTGGATCAGCGCCAGGTTGTTGAGGCTGGCGGCGACGTCCGGATGCTCCGGCCCCAGAACCCGCTCGTAGATGTCCAGCGCCCTCTGGTAGAGGGGTTCGGCCTCGGCGTAGTTGCGTTGCTCCCGTTGAATTTCGGCCAGGTCGAAGAGGCTGGTGGCCCGGACCAGGCTCTGCTCCTTGTCCTCGTTCCAGGGGTTGTCGCCGCCGCCTGCGGCTCCCAGCAGCTCGGCGATCACCTTGTGGCCGGCGGCTTCCGCCATCGCCTTGGCCGTCATTCCGGCAGAGTCGGCGGCTCCCACCTCGGAGCCGGCGTCGATCAGGAACAGGACCGTCTCCCGGTGGCCGTTGGCCGCCGCCAGCATCAAGGGTGTCCGGCCCTGGTCGTCCCGTGCGTTCGGATCAGCTCCTGCGCCGGTCAACACCTTGACGATGGCCGTCTGTCCCTTCCCGGCCATATTCAGGAGATCCTGGTCGAAACTGGACTGGGGGAGCACCCAAGTGGATGCCAGAAGTAGAAGAATCGCCGTTCCCGGCCGTATTGCCAATCTCCGCATCGTGCCCACTCAGTCTACCGCTTCAAGAGCGTTCAACAACCTCTCCGCCACCCGGCGGCAGGTGTTCCGGGCGGCCCATCGAAATGCTCCTTGCTGGAGTTGGTTGTACCTCCCGTTGCGCCGGACCTCCTCGATCTTCTCCTGCAGTTCACCGGCAGATTCGAAGGCCAGGACGTTCTCTCCGTCGATCAGGCCGTGAGGCGCGCACCGGCGCGGCTTGCGGCCCAGGCGGAAAAAACAGGGGACCGTGTGATTGGCGGCGATCTCGTAGTGCCGCTGGCATTCCCAGCCCATCTTCTTCATGGTGACCGCGTACCGGGAACGGGCCAGGTCCCGGTAGTAGTCCTCCTCCTTTTCGAACAGATAGGACTTCCGGCAGTGCCTGCGAATGACCTCCAACTCGTACGCCTCCTCGCACTGGACGTGCCGGGCGAAGACCTGGTCCTTCTCCAGGGGCCGGGTCCGAAGCTTGGATCCGGGGATGGAAAAGTTGATCCTTCGGGAGCGAGGGAGAGCAAGCGGCAACCTGATCTCCCGCTTGAAGTAACGGCCGTAAGGAAGGGCCGGCAGGTAAGTCCGCTTGTGGTCCTCGCCGTCCAGGAACCCCACCCGGCGGAAACCGCGGCGCAGGTAACGCCTCGCGCGGAATTCCCGGAACTCCCGCTGTTGGCGCCAGATGTTGCCGAAGATCAGCGTCTCGAACTCGCCGTCTTCGATCCGCCGGTTCAGGTCCCCCCGATCCAATTGGATGTCGTCCAGCAGCTTCCAGACGGTGAATCCCCGGCCGTAGAGCTCCCCGCGGGGGACCGGGCAGTTCCGGTACAGGACGCTCTTTCGGGGATAGTCCAGAACCTGCGCCCCCAGGGACTGCCGCAGTCCCAGCAGGATCTGGTCCTGGAGGTAATCTTCGCCCGGAGATGTGAGATAGAGGACTCTCATGCCCGACTTGAGGCACCGGCCCCGGTGAGCGACGCGGGTTACAGCCAGCGGGTGTACTGCCGGACGATGTCGATGCCCACCAGCTCGCTGTACGCTTCCTGAAGCTGCTGCGTCACCGGTCCCGGGATCCGGCCCGAGCCCACGACAGACCCGTTGATGGTCGAGATCGGACAGACGCACCAACTGGTGGAGGTGATGAAGACCTCGTCCGCCGCGTAGGCGTCGTACAGGTCGATGTCCATCTGACGGACCGGCAAATTCAGGCCCTCGGCCAGCTCGAAGGTGACGTTCCGGCTGATGCCGGCCAGGACGAACCGGTCCCGGGGCGTGGCCAGCTCGCCGCCCCGGACGACGAAGATGTTGCTGCCCAGCCCCTCGCAGAGGTTGCCGTCCAGGTCCAGGAGAATGGAGAGGGCCTGGGGGTCCGCCGCCTTCACCTCCAGGTCGCCCATCACCAGGTTCAGGTAGTTGTGGGTCTTGGCCCGCGGGCTCATGGACTCGGGCGGGGTCCGCCGCACCGAGGGGGTCCGGATCGGCAGTCCGTCCCGGAAGAAACGGGAGCGTTGCAGGAAGGGGAGGGGCAGGCAGTCGACGATCACCGTGGGATCGAATCCCCCGTCCCCGCCGGGGCAGCCCCGGGTGATCCGCTGAGTCACCCAATAGTCGTCCTCCGGGTCCAGCAGGGGCAGGTTGGCCTCCAGCACCTGCATGGTCAACTCCGCCAACCGGTCCCGGCTCATGCCCGGATCGATGCGGGTGTAGCGGAGGGAGTCGAAGAGCCGGTCCAGGTGCTCGTCGAGACGGAAGATCTTGTGTCCGAAGGTCCGGGTCGTGTCGAACACGGCGTCGCCCCGGACGAAGCCGTGGTCGTGGATGGAGACGCTGGCCTCGCTCTCGGGGACGATCCGGCCGTTCACATACGCCACTCTTTCCTGATTCATGGGAGAAATGGAAACACATGACCGGGATACTGGCAACCAAACGCGCGACTCCCGGAATTGTTACCCGCTGCGCGTTCCTGTCGTTGCGGAAAAACTTTCCCCGAAAAGTGGCCAAGGCGAGGGTTGACGGCGTAAAATGGAGTTCCCTGCAACCCGCCCGCGGCAGTTACTCGGCGGGCAAAAACACTCGACAGCGGAGTCTTCAGGAGGAATCGCGTGGCTCAGTTCAAGGCAGTGAAGATCCCGGCGGGGGACCTGATCGACTATCGGGACGGCCGCCTCGTCGTCGGCGACAACCCCATCATCGGAGTCCTGCGGGGCGATGGGATCGGTCTGGACATCACCCCGGTGATGCGCAACGTGGTGGACGGGGCGGTGCAGCGAGCCTACGGCGGCAGCCGCGGCATCTCCTGGTGTCCCCTCTATGCCGGCCTGGAGGGACTTCGCCACTACGGCAGCGAGTTCCCCGACGAGACGGTGGAGGCCATCCGGTACCTGCGCATCGCCATCAAGGGCCCCTTCACCACGCCGGTGGGGGAGGAGACCCACGTCTGCCTCCGCTGCGCCCACCAGCAGTACCATGCCGGCCTCTGCGACAAGTGCGGCAAAGACGGGGTGACCGAACGTTTCCGCTCCATCAACGTCCGGTTCCGCCAGCATCTGGGACTCTATGCCTGCGTGCGTCCGGTCCGCTACTTCGAAGGGGTCCCCTCCCCCAACAAGTACGCCGACAAGGTGAACTTCGTCATCTTTCGCGAGAACACCGAGGACGTCTATGCCGGCTATGACTTCGAGCAGGGCAGCGAGATGGCGCGGGCCATCATCGACCTGATCCGGGAACGGGACGGCCGCAGCATTCGCACCGACTCAGGAATCGGCGTCAAGCCCATCTCCACCACCGGCACCCGGAATATCGTCCGCAAGGCCCTGAACTGGGCCCGTGACCAGAAACTGCCCTCGGTGACCCTGGTCCACAAGGGCAACATCATGAAGTTCACCGAGGGCTCCTTTGCCAAGTGGGGCTACGAGCTGGCCGCCGAGGAGTTCGGCGAAGACACCGTCACCGAGAAGAAGCTCTGGGACGAGCTGGGGGGCGAGATGCCCGACGGAAAGATCCTGGTGAAGGACCGGATCGCCGATTCCATCTTCCAGCAGATCCAGACCCGGCCGGACGAGTACAGCGTCTTCGCCCTGCCGAATCTCAACGGCGACTACCTCTCGGACGCCGCCATCGCCCTTGTGGGCGGCCTGGGCCTGGGTCCGGGCGCCAACATGTCCGACGACCTGGCCCTGTTCGAGGCCACCCACGGCACGGCGCCCAAGTACACGGGGATGGACAAGGTCAATCCCGGTTCCCTCATTCTCTCGGCCGTGATGATGCTCAACCACCTGAAGTGGGGCGAGGCCGCGGACCTGATCACCAGCGGCATGGAACGGGCCATCCTGGACGGCCACGTCACCTACGACCTGGCCCGGCTCATGAGGCGCGAGGGCCGGGAGGACGTGACCGAACTCTCCTGCTCCGGCTTCGGCGAGGCGATTCTGGAGAGGATGTAGCCCCCGCCCGATTCCTCCACCTGGGAGAGGGGACTTTCCTGTCCCCTTTTCTTCATGGGAGCGGGGACATTCTTGTCCCCGTCTTCAACACCGACCCACTGCTCGACGCTCGCCTTCTACGTTGCGTCGGACACATCGTGCTGATCGACGAATACGTGGGTGTCAACCAAGACCGGGCCGGTCATACAACTCATGGCGCGTCGGCTTGCGGCCATCGGGCCAATCAATCTCGCGCGGTTTCATCGCCAAGTAGCTCTTCATCGCCTCTTGGTAGTCCTCTTCCCGGCGCCGCATTCGCTCCAACAACTCGGCGATCCATCGGGATACGCTGCGGTCGTCCCCGGCCGCCTTGAGGCGCAGCCACCGGGCCAAGTCGTCAGAAACGGTGATTCTCACGTTCTTCATGGCAACAACTCCGAACCGCAAGGTTCAAGAATAGTGACATGCAGATAACGGGTCGAGGGGATGGGGCCGCGAACGGATGTCGTTATCGGCGTGGCGGGGCTGGGGTAGGCCGTTCCGGTCTCATTCCGAAGTCCCGTGTGGCACCTGGTCAAAGCCCTTCGGAACAGGCCGGGATGAGGCCGACGGCCTCCACCCGATCATGGAGGGGAAACCGGGCATCGCCGGGATAAACGACGAAGAGCCGGTCGAGCTTCAAGTCGGACAACGCGGAGTGCATGGAGCGGGTCATGGCCGGCGCGCTGGTGCGCTTGAATTCGAATCCGACCCGGCAGCTGCCGTCAAACACCAGTAGATCCAATTCTGCCCCCTGGTGTGTTGCCCAGTAGTAGCATCGGTCCCAGTCGACTCCGAGGATGCGGACCATCTCCTGCATCGCGAATCCTTCCCAGGATGCCCCCGACTTCGGGTGTCCCATGAGGGCGGACTCCGAGTCCACACCCAACAGCGCATGCAGCATCCCGGTGTCGGCGACGTAACCCTTGGGAGCTTTGACCTGCCGCTTCTTCAGGTTCTCGTACCAGGGTTGGAGCCGGCGCACGATCAACGCATCGACGAGGACGTCGAAGTATCTGTTGATCGTAGGGGCGGTGACCCCCAGCGCGCGGCCGAGTTCGGCGCTGTTCCAGCGATTGCCGTGGTAGTGGGCCAGCATGGTCCAGAACCGGCGCATGGTAGCCGCCGGCACGGAGACTCCCAACTGGGGCAGATCACGTTCAAGAAACGTGCGAATGAACTCGGTTCGCCATCTGAAGCTCCTGTCGTCACCGTCGGCGAGAAAAGATCGAGGGAAGCCCCCTCGCAACCAGAGTCTTCGGACAGCGCCGGCTCCGGTCCCGGTTTCGCTGATCCGGAATGGAGGAAGTTCGTAGTAGGCAATTCGTCCCGCCAGGGTCTCGGAGGACTGGCGCAGCAGATCGGGGCCGGCGCTACCCAATGCCAGGAACTGCGCCGAATTGGCGGGCCGGTCCACCAAAACCCGCAGGAGGCGGAACAACCCCTCGCTGCGTTGGACTTCGTCGATGACGACCAGGCCCCGCAGCGGCTCGAGGGCCAGCTTGGGATCGGCGAGCCGCCTTTCGTCGGTGGGATCTTCAAGGTCGAAGACGGTGACCGGCTCCGCGGCGTCATTGATGAGGTCACGGGCGAGAGTCGTCTTGCCGACCTGCCGGGCGCCGACCAACCCAACGACGGGGAACTGGTCGAGCAGCGCGCGAACCTCCCTCCTGTGTTCTTGACGGGATATCACTCGGCCATTATACGGGAAAATCAGAAGTGGAGATATTGATTTTCATGTTTATCGGTCGGAACAGACCCTTCCTCGGGCTGGAGAACCGGGTCGGCCGATCCAGTTGCAGAATTCGCCCGAAGGAATCACCCGCCGTGGTGTTTCGTGGATTGGATCGCCGCGGAAGTGCGCAACGGGAGGTTTGGCTCCTCAGGTAGGACTCGAACCTACAACCCTCCGGTTAACAGCCGGACGCTCTGCCAATTGAGCTACTGAGGAGCATTGATGACGGCGAACTATATCCAAGATACCCCCTTCAATCAAGGAATGCCGGCTCGTCGTCCTCCCCCCAAAGCTCCCGAATCGGCTGGTGTCCATGCCGGTCTCGGGCCTGCGTGGGACTTGCACCGGAGACTGCTATAGTCGAGCCGTTGTTCCGGTGGTCAGCCGGTTTCGGCGCTGCCGGGCGGTCCGGATCCACGATGCAGCGTAGGCCGCGCGCGCGGCCCGGCCGTCGCGGCTGCCGGGAGCTGGCCGGACGTTATCTGGCGAAGAGGAGGCCAACCGGCGAACAGGAGGTATTTCCATGAAAAAGTTGTCCTGGATGTGGTGGATCGCTGGGTTCACGGTCCTGCAAGGCCTTTCCTTACTGTCGACGCCGCCCGCGGCACAGAAGCAATATCGGGTTTTCGTGGCGCCGATTTCCGACTTTGCGCCGGACGACGATGAGGGCCCGACCCGGTGTGAGTACGTCATGAATTTTGACCGGAAAGAGTGTCTCGGTGTCTTGCCGACCTCCAGGGAGGATCTCGCAGACTTCACTGCCTGGTTCGAGTTCGAGGGGAGGCACTTCGTGCTGCTGTGGGACGCGCAAGGCAATCTGGTGTATTCCCGAGGCGGAGTCCGCAGTTCCGGCAACATCGTCAAGGACGTCTGCGAAGCGGTTCGGGAATCGGGACCGCGAAGCCGGAATTGAAGCGAGCGGAGAGGGAGAGGGATCGTGAAGGAGGATAGGTCAATGGCAACCGAATCGAGGGCAAGGGAAATCCATGAGCGGTCCATCGTGATCGACGGCCTCAACGTCAGCCGTTGGGGGGAGGAAGCGGTCTACCGCCATCTCCACGAGGGCGGGCTCACCGCCATCAACGCCACGGTGGCGGTCTGGGAGGGGACGCACGGGACCCTGCGAAACATCGCCCGCTTCTACAAGGACTTCGACACCTACTCCCGGTATATCCGGCAGGTGACCTGTCTCGACGACATCCGGAAAGCCAAGGAGGAGGGCCGGGTGGGGGTCATCTTCGGCTTCCAGAACTCCTCCCCCATCGAGGACGACCTGGACCTGGTGGAGGTCTTCCACCGGCTCGGGGTCCGGGCGATCCAGATCACCTACAACGACCTGAACCTGGTGGGGGCCGGCTGCTACGAGCGCCGGGACGTGGGCCTGAGCCAGTTCGGGGTGGACCTGGTGGCCGAGATGAACCGCCTGGGCATGGTCGTCGACCTGTCCCACGTGGGCCACCGGACCACCATGGACGCCATCGAGACCTCCGACGACCCGGTCTGGTTCAGCCACACCAATCCCCGGACCCTGTGCGATCATCCCCGGAACAAGACCGACGAGGAGGTGAAGGCCCTGGTGGCCACGGGAGGAATCGTCGGCGCCAACAGCTTCCCCACCTTCCTGGCCCGCGGCTACGATTCGACTCTGGAGGACGTGCTGGACGTGGTCGACTACTGGGTCGACCTGGTGGGCATCGACTCGGTGGGCATCGGCCTGGATTTCACCGAGCTGCATACTGCCGAGTGGTTCCACTGGCTCATGGCCGGCAAGCTCAAGGGCTCCACCGTGTTTCCGCTTCCCTATCCCATTCCCCTGCCCGACGGGATCACCCGGGCCGACGAGATGCCGAACCTGACGGCGGGCCTGGCGGGCCGGGGCTACTCCGGGGAAGACGTGCAGAAGATCATGGGGCTCAACGTCTACCGGCTCTTCGAGCGGGTCTGGAAGGAGTAACGGATTTCCAGCGGCGTTCGTTAAGGAAATAGGAGTTTAATTTGGGCCCCCCGTATGATCTGGCGCCCTGGCAGTCGCTGGTTTTTTTCAACGGGCAATTTCTTGGTTTGTTCTGACTAGTCTGACCGGTTATGCTATGCTCATGCCGACAATCTATTCCACCTATGAAGCGAAGGCGCGCTTCTCCGAGATTCTTCGCCAGGTGCGCGCCGGTAAGACGATCATGGTCTCCTATCGAGGAAAGCCCGTGGCCGAGATTCGGCCGATCGCCCCTGAACCCACGACCATTGAGGAGCGGCTTGAAGAGCTCGAACGGCGGGGTGTCCTGGTGCGCTCGACTGCGCCGGCGGAACCGATCACGACAGTGGCCCGGCGTCCTGGTGCACTCAAACGCTTTCTGGCGGAACGGGGCGAATGAGCGTCGCTTACGTAGACACTTCCGCGGTAGCCGCCATCGCCTTAGGCGAGCCAGGCGCGTTGACCCTGGACCACCGGCTGCGAGGATTCGATCGTCTGCATTCTTCCAACCTCCTGGAGGCGGAACTGCGGGCTGTGTTCTCACGGGAGAAGGTCGAATTTTCGCCGAGTCTCATCACCCGTATCGACTGGGTTTTGCCGGAGCGGCCCTTGACGCCGGAATACTCAACAGCCCTGCAAGCTGGTTACTTGAAGGGTGCCGATCTCTGGCACGTCGCGACGGCTTTGTTTGTGGCTATCGATCCCAGCCGTGTTTCTTTCGTCACACTCGACAAACAGCAAGCGTTCGTGGCAAAGACGCTTGGGTTTCGGATTCCGGATGGAATGGTATTGCGGACGTGAAGAGGCCCGCCTCCAAACTCTCCGTGATTGACGTGGCCCCACCTGCATGACTCCCGTCCTGGACCGTTTTCAGAGCCTCCACGCCGTCGACTTTGCCGCCATCGCCGCCTACTTCGCGGTGGTGATCTGGGTCGGGTTCTACTACGGGCGGCGCCAGAAGAGCACCGAGGACTACTTCCTGGCGGGACGGCGCCTGCCCTGGTTTTCCGTCGGCGTCAGCATCGTCGCCACGGTTCTCTCCACCGTCACCTACCTCTCCACGCCGGGAGAGATGATCAAGAACGGCGTTGGAGCCAACGCCCAGTTCCTCTCCTACCCTCTGGTCTTCTTCCTGGTCAGCTATCTCATCCTCCCCTATCTCATGCGGCTCCGGTTGACCACCGCCTACGAGTACCTGGAGCGGAGGTTCGACCTGGCCACCCGGCTCTTCGGCGCGTCCCTCTTCGTCTTGATCCGGACCGCCTGGATGGGGATGGTCCTGTTCACCGCCTCGCTGGCCCTGTCCAAGATCTGCGGACTCTCCTTCAGCACCGTGGTCCTGGGCCTGGTGGCCATCGGCGTCTTCTACACGGTCCTGGGAGGCCTGCGGGCGGTCATCTGGACCGACGTGGTCCAGTTCTTCATTCTCCTGGGCGGCGCCATCTTCACCGTCATCTATGTGGCCGTCGACTCGGGCACCGGTCCGGCGACGTGGTGGAACGACATGATGGCGGCCGACACGCCGTCGCAACCGGTCTTCAGCTTCGACCCCACGGTTCGGCTGAGCCTGGTGGGCATGGGCTGCTGGACCCTGTTCTGGTGGCTGGCCACCGCCAGCTCGGACCAGGTGGCGGTCCAGCGGTTCCTGGCCACCGAGTCGCTTCAGGCCTCCCGCCGGGCCTTCCTGTGCAACCTGGCCGGCGGGGTCGTCCTGACCTTGATCCTCTCCCTCTGCGGAATCGCCCTCTACTCCTACTACCAGGCCGCCATTCCCGACGACCCCGACCTGGTCTTCCCCCACTTCATTCGGCACATCCTGCCCCGGGGGCTGGCGGGACTGGTGGTGGCGGCCCTCTTTTCGGCCGCCATGTCCAGCCTGGACTCGGGGATGAACTCCATCTCCTCGGTGGTGGTCACCGATTTCTACCGCCGGTTCAGGAGCGCCGTTCCCACGCCGCGCCGGGAGCTGTTCCTGGCCCGGGTGGTCACCGCGGCGGTGGGCGGACTGGCAATGGCCCTTTGCCTGCTCCTGTACCGGATCCCCGAGGAGCAGAGGGGGAACCTGTTCGACATCCAGGGGCGGGTCACCAGTTTTCTGGTGGGAAGCCTGGGAGGACTCATGCTCATCGCCATGCTGGGGATCCGCTGCAGCGCCCGGGTGGCCATGGGGAGCGCGCTCTGCGGAATCCTGGTGGGATTTCTCTGGGCCCAGGGCCATTGGCTGTTCGGCCTTCCCGAGCTGGCCTGGATGTGGGTCATTCCGGTCTCGACCACGGTGACGGTGGGGGTGGCGGTCGGCGCCACGACGGTCCTGGGCCCGGCGCCGTCAAAGCGTTCCTGATCCTGGGAGCCTGGCCGGATCGTAGAGACTTTCGCCCCGACTTGTTAAGATTCGCCTCACCATCAGGAACCAAGGGAGAGTGACTCATGACTGATTCGGTAGACCGGAAGCCGTTGCTCGGGGCCGTCTATCCCGACGATGCCTGGGTGGACGTTGAGGCCGACGCGGTGGTGGACGAGTTCCGGCGGTTCATGCCGCGCGGAGTTCGCCTCATGTCCAGCGCCACTCCCATCCGGGACAAGGAAGCCCATGTGCCCGCCGGAATCGAACTGGCGGAAAACGGCGACATCGAGGAATCGGCCCGGAGGCTCTCCAAGTACGATCCCGATTGCTACGCGTATTACTGCACCACCATCAGCTTCGTCCGGGGCGTGGGAGGAGATCTGGACATCTCGGATCGGATCGCCCGCATGACCGGCAAGCCGGCCACCACCACCAGCACCGCCATGATCCGGGCCTTCAAGTCCCTGGGAATTTCCAGCGTCACCCTGGCCAGCCCCTACATGCCCGACGTGGAGGGACGTTTCATCCAGTTCATCCAGGATCATGGGGTCCGGGTGTTGAACAGCCTGGCTCTGAACCTGCCGAAAGACCACTCCATCGTCCCGCCCGAGCGCATCCGGAGATTGGCCGAGACCTCCAACGTCGGGGAGTCGGACGCCGTCTTCGTCGGTTGCACCGGTCAGAAGCTGGCTCTGCACCTGGACGAGATGGAGGCCGGTCTGGGGAAGCCGGTCCTCACGGCGAATCAGGTCACCTCCTGGCACGCCTTGCAGTTGATGGGAATCGAACCCTGTCTTGAAGGGCGCGGAAGGCTCTTCGCCGGAGGCGTCCTGGCGGGGGATTGATTCCGGATTTGAGAGTTGCATGAGACATCCGGGCGCGGCGGTCTGCACGATCCTGCTGATCCTGGCCGCCATTCCATCGCTTCCGGGCCAAGCCGTTGTCGACGTGGGAAGCGAACGCCAGCTCTTCCTGGACGATTTCTGGTTCGACTCCCGGCAGGGGATCCGCCTCACCCGCCACCCGCCTCAACCCCGGGAGGTCTCTCTCTCCTGTGTTGAACCGTGGGAGGGCAAGGAACTCCACTACAGCAGCGTGGTCCGGGACCGGGGCCTCTATCGCATGTGGTACCGGGTCGCGGAGAAAGAGCCCCCCTATCCGGTCTGGACCTGCTACGCCGAGAGCCGGGACGGCATCACTTGGACCCGGCGGAACCTGGGGGTCTATTCCCGCAAGGGCTCGACACGGAACAACATCATCGGGGACCCCAAGGACTTCACCAACGTCAGCGTCATCGTGGATCCGAATCAGCAACCGGGCAGTTCGGCCCGTTACAAGATGATCTCCCGCGTGGGGGGGATTTCCGGTTTCGTCTCGAGGGACGGCATCCATTGGCAGCCGGTTCGCACGAATCCACTGCTCCCTCCCGGGAAGGGTCCCTTCGACAGCCACAACACGCTGCTCTGGGACGACGAGAGGAGGCGCTTCGTCATCTATCTGAGGGGCGTCGATTCATCGGTGGAAGGCCCCTTCAAGGGGGGCCGCCGAGCCATCCGCCGGACCGAATCCACCGACTTTCTGCACTGGTCGGAACCGGAACTGGTGGTCGCGGCCGACGAGCGGGATCCGAAGGACCTCCACTTCTATACCAATGCGGCCGTCAAATATTTTCGTGCGGCCCGGGCCTTCCTCATGTTTCCCATGGTCTTGTACCCGGACCGCAGGGAAAACGAAGACGCGCCTCTCCCCGGACTCGCCGATATCGTGTTCGCCTCCAGCCGGGACGGGATCCGCTGGGACCGCCTATTCCGGAAGCCGTTCCTCTCTCCGGACCTGGACCCGGAAAACTGGGTGGACCGCAATCCCATCATGGGCCACGGAGTGGTGCCCACCGGTCCAGGCGAGATCTCCATGTACTACTCGGATCTGCTCCGTTCGGAGAGAACCCGGATCCGCCGCTGCACCCTCCGGACCGACGGCTTCGTCTCGGTGCAGGGACCCGATTCCGGCTTCGGCGAGTTCACCACCCGGCCCATCCGGTTCCAGGGGCGGGGTCTGGAACTCAACTACGCCACTTCCGGCGGAGGCAGTCTCCTGGTGGAGCTGCAGGACCAGGACGGGGACCCACTGGAGGGCCTGAGTCTGGAGGACTGCGCACCCCTGGTGGGGAACAAGATCGCCGGTATCGCCAGGTGGAGGGGAGGGTTAGACCTCTCTCGGCATGCCGGCAAGACAGTGCGCCTCCGGGTCCGAATCCGTGACGCCCACCTGTACGCCTTCCGGTTCGTTCCCTGATGACCGTGAGGTGTGGGATTGGGACGGCAATCGCCCGCCGTCCCGGCTCGGCGCGGTCGCGGTGACGGTTTCCCGAATCAAACCCGCCGAGCGTTGGGGCGCCCGGCGGGCTCTAGGCTGACTCGTCCTGCGCCGGTGGAAAAGCCAACCGGAATCTATTCTACTCGACTCACAATATTGTTTCAGTACCGCACGGATCTTTCTCCGATAGGGTCGCCTATGCCGGAAATGCGCGAGGAATCCGTCTGAACGAATCGTTTTCGGTTCTCGATGTTGGATTCCGAGCCCATCGTTGACCGTGATGCGGCCTCTCGGTCATAGTGTTGGGGTGAGGCGGCTGAGAATCGTTTTCGAATCCATTCTCTACCGCAATCCTCATCCTGGACACCAGGCCGTCTGCGCCTATCTCCCCAACGTGGTCCCCATCTCGGAACGGGAACTGCTCTGTTTCTACCGCTTGGGCCAGGCGTTCTACTCCCTGGACGGAAGGTTGGCCGTGCTCCGCTCCCGGGACGGCGGCGAAACCTGGGTCGAGGAGGGGGACCTCTGGGACCCGCAACAGGAGACCGCGCCCCATTCCTACAGCGCGCCCCATGGGACGCTGCTCCGGGACGGGACCCTGCTCCTGGTGGCCCACCGGTTTCGAGCCACGCAGGATCAATTGTTCCGGTTCAATCCCGAGACAGGAGGCCTGAAACCCTTCGAGCTGGTGCTGTTCCGGTCCTCGGACCTGGGCCGAACCTGGGCCCCTCCCCAGGCGATCCAAGTGGGAGGCGGGGGAGTGGCGGACGCTCCGTCCAATGTGATCGAACTCAGTGACGGTTCCCTGTTCCTGGCGTTGGAGCGCTGGAAATCGTGGGACGACACTTCTCCTCTGCACATCAGGGGCTCTGCCCTGTTCTCCCGGGACGGCGGGTCGACGTGGGGAGAGGAGATCGATTTCCCCAGTGCTTGCGACCCGTCCCGGATGTTCTCTCACAGCCGCTACAGCCGGATGTTGGACGGCCGCGTCTGCGCCCTTCAATGGACCCAGAGCATCGGCGGCCAGGAGAATTTCCCCCTCCATTTCGTCCGCTCCGACACGGCGGGGACCCGCTGGGAGACGCCCCGTCCCACCACCATCCCGGCCCAGACCAGTTGGGCCGCGGATCTGGGAGAGGGAGTGCTGGCGGCGGCCTATTCGATTCGGGAGAGGATGAAGCCGGGTGTCCTGGTGACCCTCAGCGAAGACGGGGGCCGGAGTTGGGACCTGGATCACCAGGTCATGGTCTGGGACGCCGTCGGCCAGGAGTTTCTGGGTGTCGATCACAAGCCGGAATACCCGGCCAGTCATGACAACATCGCCTTCGGCAAGCCCAATTTGGTTCGTCTGCCGGGAGGAGACCTCCTGGCAAGCTGGTGGTGCACCCAAGCCTGCATCACCCACATACGCTGCGCCCGGTTGACGGTGGAGGAATAAATGCCATGAGAAAATCACTGTCCGTGGGCCCGATGTTCGCCGCCGCACTTTTTCTGCTGTCCGGGACCGTCCAAGCGGACGAAGTGGAGATCGAGAAAGGGATCTTCATTTCGGCCGCCTCCCTGGTCCGGCGGGACCTTCCCGACGATTTCCCCTACCAGGTCTTCCACGAGGGATTTGCCGTGGTCCGGGTTCAGGTCCGCAACTCTTCTTCCGCCGATGTTTTCTCGCTGGACCCGGCACGGATGACCGTGCACGAACCCAAGGGAAAGACCATCAAACGTGTCAGCGCTGCCGAGCTCACTCCCAAGGTGGTCAAGTACTACCAGGGCGGAGGAGGCGGCCCGGGCGTCAGCCTGTCGACCTCGGCCGGCGGACCCGTCTTCAATCCCCGCCAGCGTCCTTACGGCGAGAGGCGGACCACGATCGGCGGCGGCGGTGGCCCCGGGATCATCCATGTGGGAAAGGTGAAGGAACTCCGGGAACTGTTGGAACGGTACGAGATCCAAGCAGCCGCCGTGGCTCCCGGCCAAACCATCGAGGGTTTCTTCTACCTGAAGACCAAGAAGAGCGGAAACCGCCTCATCGGCGGCCACGTCCGGCTGCCCGGAAACCGGACCGTCGGCTTCTGAACACGTTCAGGCCGGTTCAGTCTGACGCCGGCGCCACCGTGACCGAAACGGGCAGAGTCGTGTAGTCGGCCGATTCCGCCTTGGCGCCGCTCCTCCGCCGGCGGACGGCCTCGCTCTTGACCCGCCCCACGGCCAGGATCGGGAAGGTCATGGGCTCGACCCAGGGGTCCGCTCTCAGCTTCAGGGTCCGGCTTGTCTCGTCCTTCGAGATTACGATTCCGTTGGAACCGCTGTCCTCGACCCAGATTCCGGCCGGCCGGTTCTGGAGGATGAAGGGCACATCCAATCGGAAACCGTGATTCCGTTGGATGTGAATCGTCAACCGGACGTTCTCGCCGGGCCGGATCACCGGATCGGGCGGTTCGATCCGGGGAACGATGGGAGGGCTGGGCGCCAGCGACACCAGGTTCAGTGGCTCCGCGGGGTCGGCGGCGACTCTGCTGACGGTGCGCTCCCCGATGACGGCTTCCCCCACTACCCGGAGGTGCACCGGCTCTTCCGGCTCCCGGGCGGTTTCCAGGGCCGAGAGAACCAATGTGGTGACCAACTCCTGTGGCCGGATCAGTCCCCGGGTGGCGTGAAATCCCGGAGGCAGACCCTCCACCCGGACCCGTACAGGTCCCTCGAACCCCTCCATGCGGGCGGCGGAAACGGTCAGGGGCACGCTTCCTCCCCGGGGGACGTTGGGGTTTCTGGCGCCGGTGGCCCTCCCGTCCACGTAGAGCAGGAATCCGTCGTCCAGAAAGAGCCGGAAGTCCGGCTCGGCCGGCCGGATGGTGAGGCGGTACGCATGCCGGGGCCCTCCGGCGCCCCCCAGGCCGCTCAAATGGGCCAGGTAGGTTCCGTCTTCGGGTGGCCGGAACAGGAGGTAGGAGTCCTTCCCCCTCAGGGGGCCCCCGTCGTCGTTCCGGTAAGGGAGGGTCACGGCGGGATAGAGTTCCTGGTTCACGGGAGTGCCGGGGTCCCGCACCAGGACCTTGTGGACGCTTCCGTTGACGGGGTGGTTCTGAGGGTCCGTCCCCAGCCAACTGATCCGCTTTCCCAGAATGCCCTGGGCCACCGAAAAGTGGTCCGCCCGGCGAATGGAGCGCTCCAGCCGGATCAACTCCCGCCCGTCCAGGAAAACGAAATCCAGCGGGTAGTAGCGGGTGTCGTCCTTCAGTCCGAAGCGGTTCAGCAAGAGGGCGCCCGCGGCGAACTTGCTGTCGTGAAAGTCCTCGGACAACACTTCCAGGACGGCTCCGGCAACCGGCCGTCCCTCCCCGTCCAGCACCTGGAGAACCGAGTCCAGAGGAGACAAGAGGCGGCGGGCCCGGACTTCCAGAACCAGGGTCTCGCCCCGGCGCGCCGGAAAAGAGAACAGGTCCCCGTCCCCGGGAACGCCGGTGCGGCCGTTCACCGTCACCGGAACCGGCACCTTCTGGGCCGTTTCGGGTGCGTCGTTGGGTTCCTTCTCCCGGACCTCGGGGTTGTCCCCCAAGGCGAGAGGCAGGGTGTTGAGCGTCGGTCCCTGAGGGGTCCGGAGCCGGAGCTGGTGAGTGTCCTTCCCTGAATTCGGAGAGAGGTCTTCCCAGCGGATGGTTCTCCGGGTCCCCAGGTTGTATCCGGTGACGGCCGGTTCGTCCCGGCTCCCGCGCCTCAAACCCAAGGGGAAAACACCCGTCAGGAAGGGGAGCTCACCCGCGGTCAGGCGATAGGCGAAGGTGCGGCCTCCCCGACCCGCCCGGTCGGAGATGCGAATCCGGTATTCGCCGTCCCGAGGGCACGTGTAGCCCAACACCGAGTCGACGCTTCCGGGGAAGAAGTTGTCGTTTCGAGCCAGGAGCCGCCCCTCGCCGTCCATCAACTCCAGCACCGAGTCCAGCCGCGATCCCAGGGAGGACGCTTCCACCCGGAAAACCAGTTCCTGTCCCGACTCGCCGCGAAACCGGAAGAGGTCTCCCCGGGTTCCCCGGCCGAGCCGCCCCTCGACGGTGACGGGAAGCGTGATCTCCCGGCCGCCGGCAGGTTTCTCCTCCGGCTTCATGGCTTCGATCTGGGGCAGCCCTCCCAGGGCGAAGCGCACCCAGTTGCTGGTGCCGTAACGGGTCTGCACCCGGAATCCATGGCTTCCGATTTCCGCCTGGGGATCCACGTCCAGGCGAATCCGGACCCGTTGCCGGGGGGTTCGATAGGGAGGATTGGGAGCCGGTTCGATTCCCGTGACTGAGGCGTCAACCCCCTCTCGGCTGAAGATGAGGCGAGGCGAATCCTCCAGGTTGATCCCCTCCACGGTGATCCAGGTGGAGGCGCCGGCCTGGGCCCCCAGGGGGCTGACCCGGTAGACGATGGGGGAGGGGGAGAACTCCAGACCGGCGGCGCGTTCTCCGGCCGGGAACCCCGGAATCTGGAGCAGGAGACTGAGTGTCAGGCAACCGGTGTGAGTCCGCATCAGTGGTTGAAGAGAAACTCCTTGCTGGTGAGAATTCCGTGGGCCAGATCCGCCAGTCCGTTCCGCTCGGCGTCCATGATCTCGCCGCTGGAGGATGGGGAAGGGGCGGGACCCAGGGTTTCCAGCAGCTCCCTCATCTCCTCATCGGTCGGAGGGCGGCTGAGAGCGGCCCAATACAGGTTCCGGATCACCTCCTGCCGGGACCGTCCTTCAGCCAGGGACCGGCTCAGAAACCCCGATTCGGACTGGAGCTTCCGGTGCAGCCCTTCCCCGTGGATCAGGTGAAGCGCCTGGTTGACCGTAGGCTCCTTGACCCGCTCGGCATGGGCGTTGATCTCCCGTGCCGGGCGGCCGAAGGTGGAGAGAAAGTTGGAGGCCACCCGGGTGTCCGGGAGCTGAAGGGCCCGGGTGCCGGAGGGGAATCCGTGGAAGCGCTCCGGGACGCCCGTCACTTGGCAGATCATGTCCAGGATCACCTCCGCGGGCAACCGGCGGACACCGAAGCGCGAGTGGTATTTCTCCGCCAGTTCGGGAGAACCGGCGCCTCCGGCGCTGGCCTGGTAGGTCGCCGAGTTCATGATGGTCCGGATCAGGTGGCGGAGGTCGAAGCCGTGTTCCGTAAAGTCCCGGACCAGCGCGTCCATCAGGTCTTCGTTGGATGCGGGGTTGGTCTGCCTGAGGTCGTCCACCGGTTCCACGAGTCCCCGTCCCAGAAAGTGGTGCCAGATCCGGTTCACGGTGGCTCGCAGGAAGTAGCGGTTCTCCGGCGAGGTCAGCCAGGCGGCGAAATGTTGGCGCCGGCTGCCGGGGGCGTCCTCGGCGATGGGGTTTCCCTCCAGAGGGCGTGGCGGGAGAGGGTCTTGCCGTCCCGGGAAGGGGACTTCACCGCTACGGCTCTCGAAGATGATCACGTCTCCCCGGTCTCCCGGTTTGCGCCCCACCCGGGAGAAGAAGCTGGAGAGTCCGTAATAGTCCTCCTGCGTCCACTTGTCCAAGGGGTGATTGTGGCAGCGGGCGCAGGCCACGGAGATCCCCAGGAATGTGTGGGTGATGTTTTCCGTCGCCTTGGTGGCCTCGTCGTGCATCACCCAGTAGTTGGCGGCCCCGTTGCTGGTGTTGCTCCCCGTGGCCGTGAGGATCTCCCGGACGAAGCGGTCCCAGGGCTTGTTCTCGGCCACGCTCCGGCGAATCCAGTCGTAGAAGATCCGGTGGGACGGGGATTTCAGCTTGCTGCGGGAAACCAGGAGCAGGTCGCACCACTTGTAGGTCCAGTAGTCCACGAACTCCGGCCGCTCCAGCAGCGAATCGACCAGCCTGACCCTTTTGTCCGGGTTCGTGTCCTCGACGAACCGCCGCGCCTCCCGGGCGCTGGGCAGGACTCCGGCGGCGTCCAGGTAGGCCCGGCGGACGAAATGGTGATCGTTGGAGAGCCGGTAGGGGGGCAATCCCAGGTCTTCCAACTTTTTCAGGACCAGATCGTCGATCCGGTTGTGGCGGGGAGCCCGGGCGTAGGCTTCGGGACCGTGCCCGTCCGTCATTGGAATGGTGACCCGGGCCGACGCCACCTGATCCAGGCACCAGACGGAGATGTGGGCCTCTCCCTGGCCCAAGGCTCGGGCCCGTCCCGTCTCGTCCACGTTGAGAATGCCCGAATCGGTGGAGGAGAACTTGGCCCAGTGGGTCACGTCCTCCCGCGACCCGTCATCGAACACGGCCTGAACCAGGACTCCGTGCTGTTGTCCAGGCTGGAGGCGAAGGTGCGAAGGGATCACCCGGAGGCTCGCGACCCGGCGGTCCGTCGGCCGCGGGGGTGCGGCGCCCGTGGCGATCCACTCCGACAGCACCTGGTAATTTCGGGACGGCACCGTCAAACGCCGGCCTCCACCGTGGGGAACCGCCAGGGTGGGCTTCAGGAGCACGAGGCTCCGGGCGGGTTCCAAGGTCAGGACTCGCCGGCCCGCTCCCTCCCGGGTGAGAGCCGCGTGGTCTGCTTCGGGAGCATAGCCCCTCAGGCTCAGCTTCAGGTAGTTCTGTCCCGAGGCCGCCCCGTGGCAGGGACCGGAATTGCATCCGGCCTTGGTAAGAGCCGGCAGCACGTGGTTTCGAAAGCTCCACCGAACGGGTTTCGCGGACCCCAGAACCCGGATGCGGGCGCTTGCCTTCCTGCCGTCCGGGAGATGGGCCAAGAGGGTGGTGCTTCCGTCCGAGACCGCCGCGATGGTGGAGTTTTCCTCCACCGCCGCCACCTCCGGATCGGAGACGGCGAAACGCACTTCGTCCGTCCAGTCCCGGACCGACTCTCCACCCTCCGCCGGCTCCACCACCAGCAACCGTTGGGTGGTCCTGGGTCCCGAGAGGACGATCTCCTCCGGAAGCAGCTTGAGAGCCTCGGGCTCGGCTTGAAGAAGCGCCCCCGCCAGGAGACAGGAAATCCAGGTCATCAGCCGCCGAAGAGCTCGTGAATCGGCTCCACGCCGATGTCCACGATGGGGATGGGCCGGCTCTGGGGACCGGGCAACTCGGTATGGAGGTCGATTCCCAGCGACTTGTAGATGGTGGCCAGGACCTCCTGGGGTCCCACGGGCCGGTCGCGCGGTTCCGCCGCGATTCGATCCGAAGAACCCACCACCTGTCCGCCCTGAATCCCTCCTCCCGCCAGGATAATGGTGGAGACCGAGGGCCAGTGGTCGCGTCCCCCGGCCGGGTTGATCTTGGGGGTCCGTCCGAATTCTCCCATGGCCACCACCAGCGTCTGCTCCAGCAGGCCCCGGTCGTGGAGGTCTTCGATCAGGGATGAGTAGGCGTTGTCGAACATGGGCCCCAGCTTGTCCAACTCGGTGATGGGGCTGAACGGGGACGAGCCGTGAACGTCCCAGGAGACACCGCCGCCGAAGTCGTCGAACATGTTGATGGTCACGAAGCGGACTCCCGCCTCCACCAGGCGCCGCGCCAGGAGGCAGCTCTGGCCGAACCGGTTCCGCCCGTAACGGTCCCGCAACTGGTCTTCCTCCGACTTCAGGTCGAACGCCTCCCTGGCCCGGGCCGATGAGACGATGCTGTAGGCCTGGTGATAAGCGGAGTCCAGGAGCCGCGTGCTGGTGCTCCCTTCCTCGAAGTTCCGGAAAGCGCGGTCGACCACGTTCCGAAACGACCGGGCGCGTTCCACCCGGATGGCGGAGACATACTCCGGCGGAACCAGGTCCTGAATCCGGAAATCGTCCCGGGAGGGGTCCGAGTGGATCAGGAAGGGGTCATGGGTCTTGCCCAGAAAACCGGCCGACTGTCCCTTGCGGGACGTCAGCGGGATGGGAAGGACCAAGTGGGGGGGCAACTCGGAATCGGCGCCCTTCAGAAAACCGGTGGCGGAGCCCAGATTGGGGTAGACGATGCCGGGAGAGAAGGCTTGGCCCGTCTGCACCAGGTAGTGGGCCAGGGGATGGGCGGGGACATTGTGGTGAAAGGACCGCACCAGGGCGTAGCGGTCCGCATGCCGGGCCATGCGGGGGAAGATCTCCGAGATCCGGATCCCCGGGACGTTGGTGGGGATGGGCCGGTAGGGCCCGCGGATCTCGGAGGGCGCCTCCGGCTTCATGTCCCAGGTGTCCATCTGGGAGGGGCCGCCCACCAGGAAGAGAAAGATGCAGTTGACGTCGCGGCTCTTGTCCACGGCGCCCCGGGCCTCGAGGCCGCAGAGGTCGGCGAGGCTCAGCCCCAGGCAGGACAGGGCTCCCGCATGGAGGAAGTCCCGTCGATTCAGACCGTCACAGAAGGGGACCGCGCGCGGGGTGTCCAGGCGAAACATTTTTTCGTTTCAACAATTTAGCAGCGGCCGGAAGAGGGAGTCAATTGCCCCCGCCGGGGTCCAATGGCTCCATGACCCCCAGCTTCAGATGGGTGGCGTGCCGGGGCGAGCGGTAGACCCGGTGGGTCGCCCGGATGAAGTCCTCGGCTCTGGCCTTGAATATGTTGGGAACGTACTTCTGAGGGTTCCGGTCCACGAGGGGGAACCAACTGCTCTGAATCTGGACCATGACCCGATGGCCCGCCTTGAAGGTGTGGAAGACGTCCTGCAGGGGAAGCCGGACCCGGGTCGGACGGCCCGGCTCAAAGGGCTCCGGGTGTTCGTACGAATTCCGGAAACGTCCGCGGATCACCTCGCTCCGGATCATCATCTGGTAGCCCCCCATCCGAACCCGCCTGGGGTTGGGATCGTTGTCGGGGGCCGAGTCGGGAAGAACGTCGATGAGCTTCACCACCCAGTCGGCGTCGCCGGCCGTGGTAGAGACCCAGAGTTCCGCCTCCAACGGTCCGGCGACGGTCAGGTCCTGCTCCAGGACCGGGGTCTGATAGGCCAGGACGTCGGGACGCCGCGCCGCGAACCTCTGGTCGTCGGTCATGTATTCCCGGGTCATTTGGGGCGAGATGTCCTGGCTGAAGGGGACCGGTTTGGCCGGGTCGCTCACGTATTCGTCAGAACCCTCCTCGCCGGTTTCGGGAGGCTGGGCAGAAAGATCCCCCTGGGCCCGGAGGTAGAGGCGGTACGGCTGCAGCGAGGGAGGAGGCCAGGAATCGAAGGTCCGCCACCGGTTGGCGCCGGTCTCGAAGACGTAGGCTTCGGGGAGGTCCGCCTTGCCCGCCTGCTTCAGGTGGTGGCGGAAGAAGGGACGGATGATCCGCTTCCGGTAGAAGTCGGAGGTGTCGAAGCCAAAGCGGGCGTTGCCCAGTCCCGTTCCCGGCCGTCTCCCCCAGTCGCCGTGTGCCCACGGACCCATGACCAGGACGTTGGAGATTTCGGGATTGTTCCGCTCCACCGAGCGGTAGATCTCCAGCGGACCGTAAAGGTCCTCGGCGTCGAACCAGCCCCCCACGGTCATCACGGCGCAACGAACGTTCTTGAGATGCCGGACGATCCCGCGCTTGCTCCAGAAGGCGTCATAGCGGGGGTGCTCCATCATCTGGTTCCAGAACTCGATCTCTCCCTTCAGGTGGACCCGGTTGATGTTCGTCAGGGGGCCCAGGTCCAGAAAAAACTGGTATCCGTCCGGCGTTCCGTATTCGAAGGGGACCAACGGTTCGGTGGTGGGCTGGGGCCGGGGTTTGGCGTGCCGGGCGAAAAAACTGAAGGCATGGGCCAGGAAGAAGGCGCCGTGATGGTGGAAGTCGTCGAAATAGAAGTCGCCGATGGGGGCCTGCGGAGACGCCGCCTTCAAGGCCGGGTGGGTGTCGATCATGCCCGCCGCCGTATAGAAACCGGGGTAGGAGATGCCCCACTGGCCCACCCGTCCGTTGTGTCCCGGCAGGTGGGTGACGAGCCATTCGATGGTGTCGTAGGTGTCGGTGCTCTCGTCGATGTCCTGAGGAGTTCTCTTCTCAGGCAGATGGGGAGTCAATTGGACGAAGTCCCCTTCCGACATGTACCGGCCCCGGACGTCCTGGTAGACGAAGATGTATCCGTCCCGGGCGAATTGGGGCGTGGGTCCCAGGGAGGACCGGTAGCGGTCCGCCCCGTAGGGCCGGGAACTGTACGGTGTCCGGTAGAGCAGGATCGGATAGGTCCGGGAGCGGTCGTTGGGCGCGTACACCGCGGTGAAGAGCCGGACTCCGTCGCGCATGGGAATCCGGTGCTCGAACTTGTTGTAGTTGGCTCGAACGTACTCCTTCTGGTCCGGCTGTTGGCCGGAGAGGGGGAGAAGGGTCCAAATGAAGGGGAGCAACAGGATCGTTTTCTTCATGGCATTACCTGCGTGTGTTGCAAGCACTATACAGTGAGCGGCGAGTTCCAATCGCCGAAAAGGAGCGGTTTTCAACCGCCGAAAAGGAACGGCGGTTTCCAACCGCCGATCTTCATAACACCCATAGACCAGGAAAGGAGCGGGCGACCGGAATTCGCCCCTCCTGAACTGTATTCGCGGCGACGGCGCTGCTATCCTGTTGCCCCCATGTCTGACTTCGAGGTGCACCGTTCCGGTCGCCATTTCCTCCAGATTCCGGGTCCCACCAACGTTCCCGAACGGATCCTGCGCGCCATGTCCCGCGCCACCGAGGACCATCGGGGACCGGAACTGGCAAGCTTGACCCTGCGGGTCCTGCGCCGTCTCCGGGACGTGTTCCGGACCCGGGGCCCGGTTCTCCTCTACCCCTCCTCCGGGACCGGCGCCTGGGAAGCGGCCCTGGTGAACACGCTCTCTCCCGGGGAGCGCGTGCTGATGTTCGAGACCGGTCACTTCGCGGTCCTCTGGTCCCAACTGGCCGGCCGCCTGGGGCTGGAGGTCGAGCTGGTGCGGGGAGACTGGCGCCGCGGGGTCGACCCGGCCGAAGTCGAGTCCCGGTTGTCCCGGGACGCCTCCCACCGAATTCGGGCCGTGGGGATGGTGCACAACGAGACCTCCACCGGGGTCACCAGCGACGTGGCGGCGATCCGTCAAGCCATGGACCGCGCGGGGCACCCGGCCCTGCTCCTGGTGGACACCATCTCCTCCCTGGGCTCCATCGACTACCGCCACGACGAGTGGGGGGTCGACGTGACCGTGGCCGCCTCCCAGAAGGGGCTGATGCTGCCGCCCGGCCTGGGATTGAACGCCCTGAGCGAAAAGGCGCTGGCCGCCGCCGGGCAGGCCCGGTCGCCGCGGTCGTACTGGGACTGGAAGCCGGCATTGAAGGAGAACGCCAAGGGGTTCTTCCCCTACACTCCCGCATCGAATCTCCTCTACGGGCTGGACGCGGCCCTGGACATGCTCCTGGAGGAGGGTCTGGAGAACGTCTTCGCCCGTCATTCCAGGTTGGCCGAGGCCACGCGGCGGGCGGTCCAGGGCTGGGGTCTGGAACTCCAGGCGCTCGACCCGGGCGAATACTCCGATTCTCTGACGGCGGTGCGGGTCCCCGGCGGTCACGACGCGGACCGGCTGCGGAAGCTGATCCTGGAGCGTTTCGACATGTCTCTGGGGACGGGACTGGGAAAGGTGAAGGGGCGGGTCTTCCGGATCGGACACCTGGGCGACTTCAACGAGTTGATGCTGGCCGGGACCCTCTGCGGCGTGGAGATGGGTCTGGATCTGGCGGGCGTCCCCCATCGCGCGGGCGGCGTCGGCGCGGCGCTGCAGTACCTGGCCCGAACCCCTTGAGCGGATAAACCCATGGATCCTTCCCGGCAGGCCATCTCCGATCCCGTCCTCGCGCTAGTCGGCTTCTTCGCCGTCGTGGTGCTGCTCCTCTTCCTGGCGGCCCGCTGGAAGTGGCACGTCTTCCTGGCCCTCATGGTCCCCCTCCTCCTGCTGGGCCTGATGCCGGGAGTAAACCGGTCCGTCTTCATCCAGGCCTTCCAGGAGGGCTTCGGCAACACCCTGGGGAAGATCGGAGTGGTCATCGTTCTGGGCTCGATCATCGCCGAGTTCCTCAGGCACACCGGGGCCATCCAGGTCATCACCCGGTCCATGGTGAACCTGGCGGGAGCCCACCGCATGCCCTTGGCCCTGACCCTGAGCGGCTTCGTGCTGGGGGTGGCCATCTTCTCGGACGTGGCCTACGTCATCCTGAACCCCCTGGTCCACTCCGCGGCCCGGGTCATGGGCGTCGGCATGGGGGTCATGTCCATCGGACTGGTGTCCGCGATCCAGTTGACGCACGCCGTGGTCCCTCCCACGCCGGGTCCGCTGGCGGCCGCGGCCCTGGTGGGCGCCGACATCGGCCGGACCATCATCTACGGCGGCCTCGCCTGCCTGGCCGGTTCCCTGGCCGGATGGGTCTGGGGCCAGTACCTGGTGGGACCCCGCCTCAAGACCCTTCCTTCCGAGGAGTTCTCGAAGGATCCGGCCTCGGAGGAGGAAGGCGCGGGTTATCCGGGCACCCTGCGGTCCTACGCCCCCATCGCGATTCCGGTGGTGTTGATTTCGAGCCAGAGCGTGGTCCGTTTCCTGCTGGAGGAGGGTCACCCGGCGCGCCGGATCCTGGAGTACCTGGGATGGCCCGTGATCGCCCTTTCCATCGGACTGGTCCTGGCCTGGTGGAACATCCGGAGTTCCGAGGACCGGAAGTCCGCCAGATCCGGTTGGATCGAGGACGGGCTCCGGGCCTCCGCCATGATCCTGGTGGTCACCGGCCTGGGCGGATCCCTGAGCGCCATCCTCAAGGCGACGCCGGCGGTGGGAGTGCTGGCCGAGGCCTTCGCGGCGTCGGGACTGCCGGCCATTCTTCTGCCCTTCGTCATCGGCATTCTCGGGAACATGATCACCGGGTCCACCACGGTGGGCGTCATCACGGCGGCGTCCCTGGTGGCGCCCATGCTGGACGACCTCTCGCTGTCGCCCGAAGCCGCCATGCTGGCCGGTGCCTGCGGGTCCGTGATCATCAAGTATGTCAACAGCAGCTATTTCTGGGTCTGCACGTCGTTGAGCGGACTGCCGGTGAGAGAAGCCATCTGGGGCTACGGCGGCGGCACGCTGGTGGGAGGAGGAGTCTCCTTCGCCGTGGTCTATCTGCTGTGGGCGGTGGGGATCCTCTGAACGGCCGTCGTTGACGAGGAGAGAGTTTCATGCAGGCATCACGCAGAACCGTCATCGAGCCGGAGGGGATTCCGGCGCCGGCGGGCCAGTACTCCGAGGCCATCCGTGCGCGGGGAGGTCATTTCCTGTTCATCGCCGGACAGGTGGCCCAGAATTCCAAGGGAGAGATCATCGGCAAGGGGGATGCCGAGGCGCAGACCCGGCAGGTTTTCACCAATCTGGGACTCATCCTGAAGAGCGCGGGCGCCTCGTTTCGGGACGTGGTGGAATTCACCACCTACCTGGTGGGTGTCGAATCCGTGCGGCCCTTCCTGAAAGCGCGGTCCGAGCTCTTCGTGGACCTCTACCCCAACGCCGACTATCCCGCCAACACCTTGATCAACATCGAGTCCCTGGGCGGCTCCGACGCCCTGGTGGAAATCAAGGCCGTGGCGGTCCTTCCTTGACCCGGGCCCCCAAGGCATGGAATCCGAATCCCTGAGCAAGACCCTCGAATCGACCCTCCGCTCCGCCCTCCGGGGGGAGGTCCGCTTCGACCGGATCTCCAGGGCCATCTACTCCACCGACGCCAGCATCTACCAGATCATGCCCCGGGGAGTGGTCGTCCCCCGGTGCGTTGAGGACGTGATCCGGACCGTCCGCACCTGCCGCCGCTACGGCGTCCCCATCACCGCCCGCGGCGGAGGGACCTCCCAGGCCGGCCAAGCCATCGGCAGCGGTCTCCAACTGGATTTCTCCAAGTACATGAACCGGATCCTGGCCCTGGACGTGGAGGGCCGAACCGTGGTGGTGGAGCCGGGGATCGTCCTGGACGAGTTGAACCTCGCCCTCAAACCCCACGGACTGGTCCTGCCGTTGGACCTCTCCACCGCAAACCGCGCCACGGTGGGAGGCGCCATGGCCAACAACTCGGCCGGGACCCGGTCCGTGGTCTACGGCAAGACCATCGACTACGTCCTGGAGCTGGACGTGGTGCTCTCGGACGGGAGCGTGGTCCACTTCGCACCCGTGGCGAAGGAAGACCTGGACGCCCGCTGCCGGAGCGGGGACCTGGAGGGTCACTGCTACCGGATGGTGCGGTACCTGGCGCGCCGCCACGCTGACGAGATCGACCGGCGCTATCCCAAGATTCTGCGCCGGGTCGGCGGCTACAACCTGGACGACTTCGTCCCGACGGCCGAGTCC
Organism: Acidobacteriota bacterium; assembly: GCA_028874215.1. NCBI lineage: Bacteria > Pseudomonadati > Acidobacteriota > Acidobacteriota bacterium. The sequence continues at coordinate 14,390 of JAPPLF010000039.1, read as the reverse complement.
TTCAACCTCTCGCGAATCATGGTGGGATCGGAGGGGACGCTGGGACTGGCCGCGGCGGCCAAGCTGCGCCTGGTCCCCCTTCCCAAGCAGCGGGTGCTCTGCTCGGTCCAGTTCGATGGGGTCCTGGACTCCCTGGACGCCGTTTCGCCCATTCTGGAGCACGGCCCGTCGGCGGTGGAGCTCCTGGACCGCTTCATCCTGGATACCACCAAGGGCAAGACTGATTATGAACCGCTGCGCGACTTCATCCAGGGAGACCCCGGAGGGGTCCTGCTGGTGGAGTTCACGGGGGACACGGTGGAAGAGCTCGCCGGCCGGGTCGACCGCCTGGAAGCGGACCTGGCGAGCCGGCAAATGGGCAGCCACTTTCACCGGGCGCTGGAGCCGGATGCCCAGGCCCGCATCTGGCGGTTGCGCAAGGCGGGGCTCGGCCTGTCCATGTCGCAACGGGGAGACGCCAAGGCCCATTCCTTCGTGGAGGACACGGCGGTGGCGCCGGAGAACCTCAAGGAGTACATCCGGCGCTTCATGGAGGTGTTGGAGCGCCACCAGACCCGGGCGGGTTTCTACGCCCACGCCTCGGTCGGCCTGCTTCATGTCCGGCCCGTCGTGGATCTCAAGACCGCGGACGGAGTGGAGAAGTTCGCCCGCATTGCCAACGAAGTCGCGGACCTGGTCCTGAGGTACGGCGGCGCCCTTTCCGCCGAGCATGGCGACGGCCTGGTCCGGAGCCCGTTTCAGGAGAAGATGTACGGCCCGGTCCTGTACCAGGCCTTCCGCCGGCTCAAGGAGGCCTTCGACCCCACCGGCGTCTTCAATCCGGGCAAGATCGTGGACGCGCCGCCCATCACCGAGAACCTCAAGTTCGGGACTCAATACACGACGCACGAGGTGGAGACCGTCTTCGACTTCTCCGACTACGGAGGCATTTCACGGGCCGCCGAGCAGTGCAGCGGGGTCGGCGCCTGCCGGCAGAGCCTGCGAGCCACCATGTGCCCCTCCTACCGGGCCACCCGGGACGAGGTGGACGTCACCCGCGGCCGGGCCAACGCTCTGCGGCTGGCCATCTCGGGTCAATTGGGTCCCGACGGGTTGGCCGACAAGGACCTGTATCCGGTCCTGGACCTCTGCCTGGAGTGCAAGGCCTGCAAGACCGAGTGTCCCACCGGCGTGGACATGGCCCGGCTCAAGAGCGAGTTTCTGCACCACTACCACGCCCGCCACGGCGCTCCCCTCGGGGCTCGCGTCGCCTCCCGCATGGATCTGCTGGCGCGCCTGGGAAGCCGTCTGGCGCCGCTGTCCAATTGGCTCTCGGCCGCCTCCGTGAGCCGCTGGTTGAACGAGAAGCTGTTGGGACTGGACCGCCGGCGCCGGCTTCCCGAATTCGCCGGCCGGACCTTTCTGGACTGGTGGACCCGCCGGAATGGAGTCTCTGGGGGCGCGGACCAGGGTGACGTGGCCATATTCGCCGACACCTTCACCAACTACTTCGAGCCGCAGCATGGAGTGGCCGCGGTGCGGGTGGCCCGCCGCCTGGGAGCCCGGGTCGTGGTGCCGGCCCGGGTCTGTTGCGGGCGGCCCCTCATCTCCAAGGGATTCCTGCGGCAGGCGGCGCGGCAGGCCGAAGCCACCACCCGGACCCTGATCCCCCTGGCGCGGCGGGGGATCCCGATCGTCTTCTGCGAGCCCAGTTGTTATTCGGCCGTCTGCGACGACCATCCGCACCTGGTGTCCGAATCCATGCGGGAACGGGCTCGAGCCGTGGCCCGGGCGGCCCGAACCTTCGAGGAATGGTGCGGTCAGGCGCTGGAGGGTCTGCCGGAACCGGAGGTCGGCAGGCTGTTGGGCAACGGAGCTTCAGAATCCCAACAGATTCTGCTCCATGGCCACTGCCATCAAAAGGCTCTGGTGGGAATGGAGGCGGCCGTCGGGCTACTGTCGAAAATCCCGGGAGTTCAGGTCACACCTTTGGACAGCGGCTGCTGCGGCATGGCCGGGATGTTCGGATACGAGAGCAAGCACTACGAGGTGTCCCGCGCGGTGGGAGAACTGCGCCTCTTTCCAGCTCTCAGAGAAGCCGCCTCCGGCACCGAGGTGGTGGCGCCCGGTTTCTCCTGCCGGCATCAGATCGATCACTTCACGGATCGACAGGCGGTCTCCTCCATGGAACTGCTGGCGTCGCTGATGGGAGAAGCCAGGACTCGGCCCTGACGGGACTTCGCTAGCCGGAGGCAACTCCGCCGCCGCGATGCCCCACCATTCCCATCGATCAGCGGTCCCATGGGAACGTCAGGGAAGAGTGTGGTGGACTGATTCATGGCAGTCCGTCCAATTCACCAGAGTGTGGGTGCGGGATAGCGGGTAATTATCGGATCAGGCGTCACGATGGTCATCCCGTGGAGGATCGCCTGTGACACCAGACCCCGGTCGAACGGGTCGGAATGATACGGGGGTAGCTGAGTGTCATGTGCCGCGCAGGCTTCGTCGAAGGCCAACGATTCAATCTGCAGTTGCTCCCGTTGGTTGACCACGTAGCGTCCGGGCGATTCGGGTAGCGGCAGCCGCCCCAGTCGATGCTTGATGGCGATTTCCCACACAGAGAGCGAGCTGAGGTAGACGGCGTTCGCCGGATTCACGAAAGCAGCACGAACCCGGGCCGTAAGACGAGGATCGTTACCCGCCAACCAGAGGAAAGTGCAGGTGTCGACCTCTCACTACGACTCGCCACCACTTCCGAAAGCCCGGAGGATGTCCTCAGGAAGCGGCTCGAAGAAACTGTCAGGCACCTTCAGGCCCGGATCGGTACCGATCGGACGTTTCTTCATGGGCAGCTTTGGAAGGGGTCGGATCTCGGCAATGGGCACATTGCGTCGACACAGGACCACCGTCTCACCCCGTTCGACGCTCTGGAGGTACTCTGAGAGACGGGCTTTCGCTTGCGCGATGTTTGCCTTGATCATGGTCAAATACTAGATCAACAATATGACTATCAACAAGTTACAGATAGAGGTGGAGCTGTGCCAGAAGCGTTTTCGTGTGCAGGTCGCCGAACCGGAAGTGGTCCCGGTAGTACGACAGGCTCACGTGCCAGTGGGTCCGCGGATAGAAGTCCAGGCCGTACACCATGCGGCGCACTTCACCCCAAGGGTCCTGGTCGGTCCAGCGCACCTGCGGCGACACTCTCAGCCAGATCCCCCGGAACGCTTCCACCGACGTCTGGTTGGCGACTATGTACGCCCGATCGCTCCGGGCCAGACTTTGGAGCCGGCGGTCGGCGTGGGTCCAGGTGACCAGCCAGCGCACCGGGGCGTATCCGAAGGACACGCCGGTGTGCGTGCTTCGGGGGCTGAAATCCGTCGCGCCGCGGTACAGCAGCGACCCCGCGACGACGGTGCGCGGGGTGAGGTCGAACTGGTACCGGCCGCTCACGGTGAATGCTGCCCGGCCCTTGCCGTCGATGAGGGAATCGGCGCGGCCCGGACCGACCGACATTTGCAGCAGCGATCGATCGAGCGACACCCCCACCTCGACCCCGTAGACCTGATCGTCCTGCGCGAGGCCCGGCCCCTCGCGTGTAAATGAGGTGTGATCCGCGAACCGAACGCCGTAGGCCGGCAGGAAGCGCCCTCCCCGCACGCTCAGCGCATCGCTGACCTGGTAGGCCACCCAATGTTCGTAGGAGACGAACTCACCGCCCCTTACGGGCTTTCGACCAACGCTCCCGTAGGCTGTCCATCGGTTTCGCTGCCAGGCGGCCTGCAGATCGAGGTTCATCAGAAAATTGCGGTCGTCGATGGCGATGCCGGGCACCGTGACGCTCACGTGCGAGGGCCGGAGGTCGAGGCCGAGTTGCAGGGGGGAGTCGCTCCCAATGGCGCCGTACAGGAAGGATTCCTCGCTTCGGGTCCCTCCCGGGGATGCCGCGCCGGCCGCTGGGCGCCGGCCGAAAGTCGAGATCTCCTCCCGCGACAGCGACCGCCCGTAAGGCGTGAGCAACCCACCGCCCGATGCCGAGTAGTGGCAGGCCGTGCATCGCGGGTACTGCTTGGAGAGAAAAATCGGTTCGGCGGATGCAGGCGTCATGCCCCAACCGCCGAGGAGAGCGGCGGCTGCGAGACCCGTACCCAAGCTTCGGCGCAACGTTGCCGTACGGATCATTGGGGTCCACCGGCGGGAGAGTTGCCGCTGACCGCGTCGAAGGTGACGAGGATTCCGACCTCGTCGCGCACACCGACGCCCAGATAGCGGGGAGGGGGGATGTCGAATACCTTCAGGCTCAACGAGAACGCCGCCTGCACGTGAAGCCGCCCGTCGCGCCGGCTCAGTTCCGCCTTGCCCGCGATGGCCCTTTCGACTCCGTGCAGCGACAACGTTCCCGAGAACGGCGTCTTGTGGCGGGCGGCGTCCGGCGGGAGCGGGACAGCCAGTTCGATGCCGGTCAGGGCGGCGTGCCGGAACCGCTCACCGCGGGCCACCTCCAGATAGGTCTCCCGCAGGTGGTTGTTGCGCAGTTCGATGCCGGTGTCGAGGGGGACGAGATCGACCCGGAGCGTGCCCGCATAGGACGCTTCGGGCCCGGTTTGCCGCAAGGTTCCGGAAATCGCCGACGTGGCGGCGTCGAAGCTGCCGCCGACGGTGAAGCGGCAGCGGACCCGCACATTCCCGGACGTAAGATTCCAGGATTGTTCGGCACTTGCCGGCCATGCGGCGGCCAAGTCGAGGGTGGCCGGCAGAAGCGTCGTTGCGAGGGCGATCGAGACGACCCTCCGCGGAACCTTCAGGGTAAGTCCCCCGCTCGTATGAAGGACTCGCGAACACGTTGTCATTGCATCGGTGCAACGGGAAGGCTTGCCATATTATTTCCGGAACTTATACGCAGGACTGTAGCCGCCACCTGGCCATGTGACGGAACGACCTCCAGAACACCCTGGAAATCTGTCAAGTCGGGGACAGGATCGTCCCAATTGAACTCCTCGATGAAGCGGGCCATGTGTCCATTTCCAGACAACGGATCTGTGGCCACTGTTCCCGTTCCTGTCTCAGCGCCATCCAGGTCGACGAGCCTCACTTGAAGGGTCTTTTCCTCGGCGTCCAGATTCATCACAGCCACACCCGTTCTGATGAACTTGTCACCGGTACGGTTTTCCGCAGGCGCTCGAAACCCGGCCAGCGGCTCACTATTGCCGACCCCGGCCACACCCAGAGTTGCGCCCTCGAACAAGACAACGCCGCTCAGCGGCCCGTCGGAATGAACAGTCAAAGATCCTGCAACGACCGGCCCCTGGCCGTCGCTTGCGTAAACTGCGCCTCCACCGCCTGCAATACTGAAGACCTCGGTTTCTCCCGAAACCATCTCCCCGTTCAGAACCACATTCAGGGGAGCCCCATCGCCGCCCCGTAGTTCCAGCTTCGCGTTGACAGCTTCCCCAATACCATTCAGAAGAGAGATCTGGCTGACAATCCCGGCCCCATTGGCGAATTGCGCGAAATGGAGCCTTTCGGTCAACTCGACGGGACTCGGGACATTGATCTCGCTGTCGGTGGGAATTGAGACATCGAGAGTGTTGATCGCATCTCCCGTCGGCCTGTCGTTACCGTCGGCGGAATTGGACGCCACCCTCAATGTCACGCTTGTCTCTTTCGGATCCATCGGCGCCGTCCACTGAAAGTCGACCATCCCGGCATCCAGGTTGTTGGTATGAGTCAGTATCTGCGGCCCCGCCCCGTCGACCACGGTGGTGTCTTCGGTGACGGCCGTAAGGGCGCCCGCCTGCGTGCCATCGGAGAAAACAGCTGCCACCTGGAACCCGTACGTCGTGCCTCCAGTGATCGTGATCCCCAAGTCGTAAGTTTCGCCAGGAACGAAACTATCGGGCAGATTATTGAAGGAGACGGAACCGGCCTCGTTCAACGTGCTGCCGGAAGCAAAGTGACAGCCGGGCACGTAACAGCCGCGATCGTTGAGGACGCTGCCGGCTAACGGAATTTTCCGACCGTCAGGAAACCCTCCGATTGAGGCCACGAACAATAGGGACAGGAAGGCAAGCAGAGTTCCGAAACCGGCCAGAGCCGGCAGTCTTTCCCAGAACTTCTTCATGGTTTTGATCCTCGACGAATTATCTGATGACCGTATGTCAGCGACGGCCCGGCGTCAATTCACTTCCCTATCGCGATCAACGGGTGACGCCGAGTTTTTCCTGAAAGCTCAGACCGATGGGAGAGGATGACCGTCGGCCCTGAAGGACTGGCTCGAAACCGCACCGGTTCCCCGGCCCGTCGTCCCGCGCACAGAAGCGATCAGCGATCCCAGGGAAACGCCAGCGTGGGACTCTGGGAGTAACGATCCAGAGACAAAACAAGTCGTCCGCCGCTCCCCGGCTTCAGCCGGACCCGGAAATGGGAGTCGTTCACCGGGGTCGCCCGGCCCCTGTGGTTCACCGAGAGGCATTGGTGCTCGGCGTAGCCGCCGGTTTGAACCACCACTTCCCGTGCGTGTACGGGGCTCACGTTGACCAGCGTCAAGGTGACGGACCCTGGCCCGAGCTTTTCCACCAGTGCTCCCACGCCGGGCGGCAGGCCGGGCCGCCGGCGGTCCGGATCGAAATACCGCACCTGCGCATGGAGCGCATTCCCCGATCCCCCCGGGTAGTTGGCTCCCATCATCAGGTGCAGCAGCGAGGTGACGGCGACGGTTCGGGCAAAACCGGTTGAGGACCGGGTGTCTCGAGTCGCTCCGTCCTCTCTCAGACGTTTCATCTGAAGGCCGATGACGGCGAAATCCTGTTGCAGCGCCTCCAGCGGGTAGCTGTCGTACCGACCCTCCAGGTAGCGGATCCAGGGGTGGGCCGAGACCCGCCCGCGCTGGACCGGATCGACAGGTTTGTCCAGAGACCAGAGATAGAGATCGACCTGCTCTTCCAGGTAGACGTTTTCGGTGTATCCGTACCAGCCGTCGTCTCCGTGCTTGTGAGGAATGAGAATCCGTCCGTTCTCCTCCCGGCCGGCCGCATACAGGTTGTCCATCTGGCGCCTGATGACGGCCGGGTATTCGCGATCTCCCGTCAATAGCAGGGCGATGCCGAAGCCGATGCGCGATCCCCGAATGAACATGTTGTTTCCCGGATTGGGTTGCCCCTCGCGATCGGGCGTGAACTCGTCGAAACGGGGACGAAAGTTCCAACCATAGACTCCCCCGTACCACTTTCCGTCCCACTGGCCCCCGATTTGTCCGTCCAGGCCGATATTGGTGGGAATGTTGCCGCCGTTGGCCCGGGCCCTTTCCTTCCAGGCATCCACGTACTCCAGGATCCAGTTCCGGTACTTCTTCTCGTGGGTGAGCATGTAGGCCGTCATGGCCAAGTGCGTGGCCATCAGGTTCAGAGGATGGTCGCCGCTCAGGTCCACCATGTAGCCTTGGCGGGAGAACCGGAGGGTCCTTCGGGGCCGGCCCGGTCGGGAGTCGTGCCGGGGCCGGGGAGGTCCGGCCCAGTGGGCCTCGGTGGGTACTCCCAGCAGGGGCCCCTGGCTGCCGTTGAAGAGGCTCCGGATGATCTTGCGCTCCGGATCGTAGTTGGGAGCCGACGGGTCCTCGTCCATGTAGAAGGCGCTGAACCGCCGGGCGCGAATCAGGTACTGGGGATCCTTGGGGCGCGCCATCCCGTACCAGTACCAGCCGGCCATGCCTTCGCCGATGTGCTCCCAGTCGAAGGAAGGACAGAACTCCCGGTAGTACATCCCATCCCGGGTCGCCTCCACCAGCGGCTCCCGAGCCTCGGTGAACTGCTCCAGGTGCCCCTCCCAGATCTTCTTGTAGGTGGCGAGGACCGATTCGGATCCCCCCAGGATGTAGAGCAGCGGCCAGTGCCGGAACCTCTCCATGACGTCGTCGGCCCCGTCCATCCCGCCCCAGTTGGGCGTGATGGCCAGCCAGCCCCGCTCGTCCATGTACCTGTCGGCGAGCCGTTGGGCTTCTTCGGCATTGGCTTCGAGGAGAGCACGCTGCGCCAGAGCCCACGCCGGCGGAGGCATGGGATCGTCCAGTGTGATCCGGGTCTCGGAGCGCACCGGCGTAGAGATGGCCAGGAAGAACAAAATGCCGAGTCGGCGCATCGGAAATCCTCCGTAAACGGGCAGTGCAGGCTAACGAAAGGGAGTGACGTCTTCCTGCTTTTCCGGGCAATTGTAGTCACAAAGATTACATGGGTGAACCACTCGTCGTTGGGGTCCGGGAGTTCAAGGCACGGTTGGGAACTGATCTCGGTTGGGTACGCGAAGGGCGCATCCTGACCATCACCGATCGGGGCCGGCCGGTGGCGGAAGTGACGCCGATCGAGTTTGACGGCCGTTCTGTGGAAGCACGTCCGGCTCGTTTACGGAGGCAGGGCGTGGTGACGGGCCAAGCGAAACCGGTGCCGCCGATCGCCAGGCCGATCATAGGAAGAGGCCGGAGCTTCTCTGAGGCTGTTAGCGAAGATCGGGAGGATCGAGTCCTCAGCGCATCAGATAGTCCCAGCGGGCAGCGGCTCCCTTGACGACCAGGGGAACATCCTGTGACAGCAGGTATCCCTGATCCATGAGTTCAAGGGCAACTTCGGTGACCCGGCCCAGGTACTCGTCACGGCTCTCGTATCTCTCCCCGATGGAGAGCCGGGGGTCACCCGCTTCGAGACGCTCTTCCTTGCTCCGGGCGAAAGGAATGTAGGAGCCGCGGAAGCTGCAGATTTCCGTCGGCGGACCCTGGCCGGGGCCGAAGAGGTTCCACCCCGCATACGTGGCCAGGGGGACCGCCACTTCCGGAAGGCGGATCCCCGCCAGCTCGTTCCCGTCGGCGTCGACCTTGGGCACCAGGATCGGAAAGGGAGCGCCGACTCGCGGCGGCTGGAAGCTCACAATGCCCTCCGAACGAAACCGGGGGCCGTAATCCACCCGGTAGGCACGGTGGATTCTGGTGGGCACCCGGATGCCCGGCAACCGGGGAAACTCGAACTCGGGAAACGGGACCAGAGTGGCCTCGTCCAAGCGGGGATACCGGCTCGGCGGCGGAGTCGCTCCGTCGGCCACCCACCGATCCAGGGCCAGGAGCAGGGCGCGCATCGCCCAGCGGAAATCCAGCGGATTGTCCAGTTGCTGCCCCCTGGATCGGGAAGGAGGGAAGGGTCCCACGCCATGCTGGCTGCCCGTAAAATGATAGTGGCGAACCTGGTCCATGAACTCCACGTCCCGGGTTCCGTCCACGGTGGTGTGAATCAGGGAAGAGGCGCGGCCCCAATATTCGTAGGAGGAGTTGGTGTAGAAGATCTTGGGGCAAAGCTCGGGCCGGGCGAAGTGGATCAGAAGTCCGTCGGTCTTCCCCGTCACCGGGTCGGTCTGGGCCCTGCCGGTGAAGGGAAAGATGTCGGTGGGATAGAAGAAGTTGGAGAAGGGCTGGGCGTCCCGCGACGGCTGGGCGAACCGGTGGTTGAAGCTGCCCCGACCGGCCCCCGCCACGTGCGGTATGAGTCCGTCGAAGACCCGCCGGTTCTGTTCGTCCGCGTTGAAACCCTGGTAGAGGAAGGTCCGCAGGAAGCGCCCGCTCTGCGAACTCCCGTACCCCAGGGCGCGGTTCAGGGCGGTCCGTGGAATGGACAGGTCCGGATCGCCTTCGTACTTGAGGTGGGAGATCATGTCTCGCACGGCCGTCGGGCCCAGTCCCACCAGGGGAGGATCCTGGCCCCGGTAGACCACTTCGTAAATCCGGCCGGGCTCGAATCCCCCTTCCAGAACGACATGAGTCGGGTCGGGCACCGCCTGTCCCCCCTCCATTCGGGCGAACCGCCAGCGGTTCCTGGGAACGGGCTGGCGCTCACCCTCGACTTCATCCCGGACCGTCATGGAGTTCTCGGGGGCGTCGGGATCGGACACGGGGTACGGAATGTGGCTGCGGTCCGAGAGAATGTGGTGGTCGGCGCGGGTCTTGACCACGAAGTCGCATCGCACCAGGCCGGTGATGGGACGGTCCGGGTCCCGGGCGACGGCCGGGTAGACGCGAATGTTCCCCGACCGGTGGGGCGGGTCCAGTTGCCATCCCAGCCACAGCAGAGTGAAGCCCTGCCGCATGAGGAAGCCGTCTCCGAACTCCTCGCGGGTCTTGGGTGTCGGGCTGTACCGGGCCAGGTTGAAGTGTGCCACCAGGGCCTTCCCGCCCCGGTTGGAGACCTCGTAGAAAATGGCGCCGTTCCCTCGCTCCACCTGGACCGGTTTCAGCAGCGCCAGATCGGAGGAGAACTCAACCTCGCCCTGCTCGTTCCGGGGCGCCTTCCCGATGTCGGTGATGATCCGATTGGGTCCCACTTCGGGATCGACGGCGAAGTGCACCCGTCCCGTGATTATTTCGTAGGGACCTACCAGGGGATAGGGCTCGCCATCCAGGATCGGATTCCGTTCGTGGATCTCCACCCGGACGACGCGCGCCCACAGAGGGCTCAACGAAAAAAGTAGCGAAGAGATGACGATGAACAGGCGTGCCATGCTGGCCATTAGAGTCGGAGCGGGAGATGGGAGTCAAGACGCAGGGAGGGTGACCTGACTTGATCGTCCGGCTGGACGGGGTCCCTCGCTACCGGCGCCAGTATCGATCGCTCAGTTCCGTCTTCGCGGGACGCTGAGCGATTGCGCCGGGACCCGGCGCGACGAGCAGCCGAAAATTCTCTTGCCGTACTCGTTCCGCGTCCTTGTGGCCACGGGCCTGCTTGGTCAGTCAAGCGTGCCCATGGCGGAAAAAGACGTCAGCCGAGCACAGTTTCGGCCACATCCTCTGCCTTGTTCACCAACATGATCGCAAGGACTATGACAATGACAACAGCAATCAAGAGCACCAGGATCATTCCCATGCCGCCGGCCCTAGCCTGTTCGTTCACCTGCCTGCTTTGCCGGGCCAGCTCGGCCAATGTCTCGTTGTCCAGCGTGGGGACTGCAACCGCGACTTTCTCCAGGTCGAAAAGGTGCCCCACGTGATCTTGAACCCCCTGGTCACGGAGCAGCGTCTGGACTTCGCGAATGTTGCCGGCGCGTTCGGCCGTTTGTGCCGCGACCTGGTCCCGCAACTCCTCGATCGATACCAGGTGAACCGTTTTCTGTGCCGGGAGGGGACCGGCCTGCAAGCTGGTATGTGAGACCAAGAGGACCGAAAGGAACAAGGATATGGCTTTCACTGACTACCTCCTCTGCATCTGAATCGCTGGCAGTATAACGCCACGGAAGTGAAACATCGTGCGCGGGTTGAGATCGAGGGCCGGGATAGGCCTCGAGATCCGGATCCAGGGATTCCAACCGGCCGATTTTTTCGCCCGGGTCCTCGTGTCCGGATGGGCTGATTGACACTCTCGGTCCACATGCGCTATGCATTATTCACATTCCCCCATTGAGAACCGAAATGAACTGGAAGCATGTCAGCCTCAAGGCCCTGGTCGTCATTGGCGCGATCATGGTCTGCGGATCTGTGGGGGGCGTGGTGTTGGCAAGCTATATGATCCACCATTTCGGCCCGAAGCTCATCTATTCGCAGGGACTCAGCGTTGCTATGTGGGGCACAATTTGGGGGGTGATCTGGCTCGTGGATACCCATCACCTCTCCATGTCCCGAAAGGCGCTGTCTGCAGCCGATCCCGCGACGGCGAAAAAATATCTGGGACGAGTCCGATTCCTGCGTAGCAAGGAGGAGTCGATCAGGCGGGAGCATGGCTTGGTACGTTCCTATTCCGACCCGGGCCGGCCCTTGGGCCTGGACTCTCGCAAAGGGGACTAGTGGGAGTCTGCAGGAGGCAAGGGGCTTGGCTTTCCTCTGAGAGAAGGTGGAATCGGCAAGGCGATCAAGAACATCGAGGTGTGATGGCGGAAGTGTCTCGTGGCTTGGTGCTCGTGCTGTTGTTCGGCGCGACGAGTGCCTCGGTTCACACCCAGGATCGCTGGAGCGTCGCGGAAGAGGAGATCGTGCGCCTGGCTCCCGCGGCATTCGAAAAGGTTCCGGCGGCGATCCGGAAGGGACTTTCCGACCTGGGTTGCTCGATCCCTCAGGCCTGGGGCAACGCAGTGGGCAAGAACGATCACGGCTGCTCGCTCCCTCCACCCCGAGGCAGCGACCGGCCGCATAACGTCGTCTCAGGCGAATTCATGGAAGCCGGCCAGACGCTGTGGGCCGCGCTCTGCTCTCGCAATCGAACATCAGCCATCATTGTGATCGATGAAAACGGGCGAGTTCGGGCCAAACTCGCTTCGGCCCCGGACCGGAGTTATTTACAAGGTATCGGGTGCGGAAAGATCGCCTATTCGCGCTGGTTGAGCCCGGCCGGGGCTGATTTCATCCTGTCCGTCTACCACGCCTACGGAGGACGGAAGCCACCGCCGATCGATCATCAAGGTATCGACAATGCCTTTCTTGAAAAGGCCTCCACGGTGCACTACTTCCACGAAGGAAAGTGGCTGCGGTTGACTGGAGCGGACTGAGTCGCCGAGACATCCCCTTTCCGGTCCGTTTTCGGTCCGGTAGGCCAGGAACCAGATGCCGTCCGTCGGTGTGAGGGAACGGCGGCGCCCCGTAGCTCTTGCCGATCTCGAGGGTGATCATCGCTCCGGCGTAAGGTCCACCCAGGAGCAGCCACGCCGAATGGACCAAGGCGGGTGCGGAACCCCTGGATTTGAATGTTGATTGGCGATAGCAGGCCGGACATCGATTAGGAGGAGTGATGGATGACATTGATACACTCTGGTTCGGATCGAATCACGCCGCCAGGAACGGCGATTTCCAGTCGCCGAACTCCAGAGCAGCGCCGGGCCAAGAAGGGAACGGGCCAAGAAAGGAATGGGCGATTGGAAATCGCCCCTCCAAATCGCCCCTCCAGATCGCCTCCATGGCTCTTGCGCCGAACCGGAACCCTCCTGTAACATCTTCCGTATCAATACTTTTCAAGTTTCGGCAGTCACGTCCGCCGTCCGGTCCGGCCGCTGACCGGATTTGTCCATTGAGGAGTCGCCAGTCATGAGCCAAGCATCCATTCACCGCCGTTCCTTTCTGACCCGTTCGGCCGGAGCCGGAGCGGGTCTGGCCCTGGCCGGCTTTCCCGGCATCGTCAGCGCCCGCAACGTCAACAATCGACTCAACCTGGGAATCGTGGGGCCGGGAGGGCGCGGCACCGGACGACTGAAGCGGTTCTTTCAGATGAACCGGCGGTTCAACGCCCGGCTCGTCGCCGTCTGCGACCTCTGGAGCTACCGCCGCGAAAACGCGGTGGAGTTGGCAAAGGCCGAGCAGGGCTACGCCCCCAAGGCCTACCGCCATCACGAAGAGATTCTGGCCGATGCCGAGGTGGACGCCCTGATCATCGCCACCCCCGACCACGCCCACGCTCAGATCCTGAAGTTGGCCGCCGACGCGGGCAAGGACGCCTACTGCGAAAAACCCATGGCCAACGTGCTGGAGGAGGCCAACGCGGCCCTGGACGCGGTGCGCCAATCCGACACCATCGTCCAGATCGGGACCCAGAGACGTGCCAATCCCAAGTATCGCCAGGCCAGCCGCATGATTGCCGAAGGGTTCATCGGCGACGTGGTCAAGGCCGATTTCCATTGGAGCAAATACAGTCCGTATCGTTGGGCCCGGAAGGAAAAGGACATCCTGATGGCCAAGGAGAGCGATCTGGACTGGAACACCTGGCTCATGGGACGCCCCCACCGGCCCTTCGACCCCCGGATCTTTCGCTGTTTCCGGCTCTTCAAGGACTTTTCCAGCGGCATCATCGACCAGTGGATGAGCCACGGCATCGACTTGGCGCACATGCTCACGGGTGTTACCTACCCCTCGACCGTCGTGGCCCATGGCGGGATCTACCAGTGGAAGGACTACCGGGAGAATCCGGACACTCAGGAGATCACCCTGGAGTACAAGAAGGGTGACCGGAAGTTCCTGACCGTCTACTCCACCAACTGGATCAACGGGTACGGCAGCGGCACCCGGGTCCACGGGACCCTGGGAAGTTTCAAGGGCGAGGCCATTTCCCACCGTGACGACGACTGGCATTTCACCGGCAAAGGGGTGAAGGCCGACGGCAAAGTGGCGGACAAGGTTCCGGTTGAAGGGGACCCCGGAGAGACCGACCACATGGCCAACTGGCTGGACGCCGTCCGCAGTCGAGATTCAAAGCGGCTGTATTGTCCCGTCGAGGCCGGCTACGGTCATTCCATCGCCTGCATCATGGCGACCGATTCCTACTGGAGCGGGGAACGAATGGTCTTCGACCCGGTAAAGCGAACCATCCTGGCCGGATAGGAGGGGACTTTCCTCTCCCCCCGACCCCCCCGGAGTGGGGGGGGGGGGGCCCCCCCCCCCCCCCCCCCCCCCCCCCCCCGGGGGGGGGGGG
>JAPPLF010000038.1:11721-15042 GCA_028874215.1 Acidobacteriota bacterium | reverse complement strand
GTGATGATGAAAGAATTATCGTGCAGAACGCTGACTCGACTTAATCAGACCTTCCTTAGTTTTTCCGCGACGGTTCCTTGAGTTCGATACCGGAGGCTTCCAGCATCGCCCGCAGTTTCAGATCCCGCTCGTCGTACTTCAGCGAGCAGGAGTTCGGGCAGGTGATTCGGATGGACACTGGCTTGGTCGGTTGGTTCGCATCCGCCGCCACGAACGCCACCAACTCCACCTGGGTGACGCTGTACAGATTCAGAGGGAGGCACCGGCCGACCATCTCCAGAAGGTCGTACACCGCCTCCGGGTCGTTGAACGCATCAGCTTCCACCGTGATCCGGTCTCCCTTTCTCACCCGCGAGGAGAACCGCAGCTTGCTTACCGCCACCCTCTCGATTCCACTGCCCACGTCGTATACGAACGAAAAGCTCCGCTGCCGTAGCGGGTCCAGATCGTAGACCCGTTCGTCGTCGGGATCGGGCGGCAGCCGGTCCTGTTTCAGAATTGCCATGGCGAACATCCCCTGTAGAGGCTCCACGGCCCGGTAGGGGCCGCGAAAGTTCAAGTCCAGCGTGCCTTCCTGTTGAGAGTATACGAAGACCACCTCGAAGATGGGATTATGCGGACGCTGATCGAACGCTCCCTTGACCCATTCGATCTGTTGCCGGGAGTAGTCTTCCGGATAAGCGAAGAAGTAGTCCAGTTCGCCCCGCCGGCAGGCTTCCACCAGGCAGTGCTTGCCCCGGCCCTCATTGCGGTGAAAGTAGGTGCGGACCAGGTCCGCCAGTTGCTCCAGGCTGGCGGCGTCCATTTGGGCTGGTCGGTGGCCCATGTGCTTGCGCTTGCGCCAATAAGGGAGGGTGTCGGCATGGTGGAACCGTATCGCGCCTCTCCAGCATTCCGGGTGATCGAGACAGGTGATCATGGCCCGATGATAGTGGCCCGGCAGTGCCGACAACATTTCGATGAATCCGGTCAATCTCTCGGGGTCATCCCGCCACTGCCAGCGCGCCTCGTCCAAAATGGCCCATACTCCCTTCTCGCAGGCCATCTCGAAGATCTCGCGAAACTCCGCCCTCATCGCGTTGCGCTGATCCTCGGGCACCTCCAGCCATGCTTCATACAACTCGTTCGATCGGGTTTCCTGAATGGCCGGGAAATCCAAGTCTCCGAACAGACCCCGGCCCTCGAAATAGCGGGCGAGCAGGTCATTCGGGATCTGGCGGAAAAAACTCCGGGTCGAGTAGTGACGGGCCATCGGTCGTTTTCGGACCGGTTTCTTAGACTCCTCCGTTTATGCCGGGATGGCCGCAGGGAGACGTCTTACGACGACACTTCGAAGGATCTTGCCGGCATCGGTGAGAAGCCATGGCCGGGGATCTGGCCCGCCTGCTGTTGCAATCGCAGCTTTTGGATCGATCTGGGGTGAACCGCCGCCGTGCCGGTTGCCGGAGTTCGCCGGATCCCGCTACTCCTGCGGCGGTATGGGCTTCACTCCAGCACCGTGACGAGACAGTTTCGGCGTCAGATCGCCGTGCACAGTCACACCCTGTCCAAAGTTGATGATCGTACGGGTTCCGGAGATGCCGTCGAAGTTCCCGACGATCCAACCGTAGCCGACGAAGGCCCGATCTTCCCCGACGAGTTCGGCCAGACGCACGGTATACGTCTGTCCCGGAGCCAACCTCCCGTTCTCATCCAGGCCGCTGCCGGGCGAGTCTCCCGTCGTCTCATGGATCATCGGTTCGTCGTCGTCCCGGCCGTAGAGGTGAATCTCCAGCGTCCCCACCTTGTCGTCTCCCTCGTAGGGGCCTCCAGCCGTCTCGACTCCCTCGGGGGCCGAGAGCACGTTGCTCACGGACAGGTAGGTGTCGATGACCTGACCCGGGTCGTCGCTCGGCATGCTCACCAGGTAGCTGGCGAAGACGGCGGACTGGTTCGACAAGGGGTCGACCGCCACGTCCACCTCAGCCGATGTCGAGCCTCCCTGCTCGTCGGAGACCATCACGCTGACCGTCATCGCTCCGGCCTCGGCCGGTGCCTGCCACCGGGCTGTCGCGCCATCGGTCTCCCCGATAAAGCTGCCCGAGTCGGCACTCCACGAGTAGGACAACTCGTGGCCGTCCGGGTCCGATGCCGTGGCCGTCAGTTGCACGGAAAGGCCCTGGCGCACCCGGCACATTCCTTCGCAGGACAGAGACACCGTCGGAGGCGAGTTCACGTTGATCTCCACGGTGGATGAAGCCGAGGCACCGCTCCTGTTGGGCCTGTCGAAGACCACGACCGTCACTGGATACCGTCCGGCCACAGGAGGCGCTTGCCATCGTGCTGTCGGTCTCGATGGGACGCCAATGATCGTTCTGACGCCAATGAAGCTGCCCTCTTTGGCGCTCCAGCGGTAGAACAGTTGGTCGCCGTCCGGGTCCGATGCCGTGGCCGTCAGACGCACCTCCCCGCCAGGAGACACGTCGCACGGGTCGCACGATGCGGACACTTTGGGCGGGCGGTTCGGCCGCGCCGCCGGCGCCGTCAGCGACAACGAAACCTGCTGCCCGTCGGTCCAACTGAGCTTGGATCCGGCTCCGGAAAACCGCACTCGCGTATCCGGGTTCCAATCGCCGGCGGCAAGAGAGAACGAATTGCTGCCGATCACCAGAGTCAGAGTTCGCGTTGACGAGGGGAACGATTTGTCAAATGCGACCGTCAACCTGTTGTGATCAGCGCCTGCGCTAGCATTTGCGCCGTAATAAATTTGGGTGATGTTGTATGTCGTGCCCAGATGCGTGAAGTTATCGTCCGTGAGTGCTGTGGAGCAGTTGTCGTGCGATGCATCTGCGTTGTCGCAGCCCAAGTAATTATTGGCCGCGTCGACCGTTAGGGTGGCGGACCAGACCTGCGCCTCGGCGGGCGAAACCGTGAATAGGAAAATCCCACCTACAAGCGCGGCGCAGGCAAGGGTACGGAATTTGCCGGCCTTGCCAGGGCGAAGCGCGGCTTTCGGTTGTCTTGAATGGTGACCGGTCATAAGGACCTCCTATCGTTTGGCCGTCATCTCCCCACCGGCACGAACGGCAACGTCGTGAAGATGCGGGTCTGGATGCCCATCTCTACGCCGGCACGGCGCCGGGGAAATCACGTCCGTCAACGGGTTGCAGGCGGCGCCAACGTCGGCACTTGAGCGAGTGAATCCAACTCCGCCCGGACGGCGCCAGCCGATGGGTGGTCGCTGAGGTTCAAAGGTGACGGTTGGGAAGGTTCGTCCGACGCTGCCGTCCAGACCGGCCGGGCGGCATGGAAAAACGGGTTCCCTACTGCACTGAATTACGA
>JAPPLF010000038.1:0-11621 GCA_028874215.1 Acidobacteriota bacterium | reverse complement strand
GGGATCGAGGGATCGAGGGATCGAGGGATCGAGGGATCGAGGGATCGAGGGATCGAGGGATCGCTTTTCTCAGCATACCTGATTGCCCATGGAACTTCCTTGGAAGTCAATGGACAGGATACAAGATGTCCGTGAAACAGAAGTGAAAGATTGGGTAGGTGGGACGAAATTATTGTGAAAATATCGATCAATTGTGGACTGTGGTGAGCAGCGCACCCGGATCCTCCATCGAATCGACGTATAGAGATGCTGCACTCCAATCGGGATTTGTCCGGGAGGACCGGTCGGAGACGAGGAAGGGGCGGCAGGTGAACCGCCGCCCTTGCCTCGATCACTACCATGAGTGATTGGCTACCGGGAACCACTCCCGGCATCCGGCACGGGTTCGCTCGAATCTCATGAGGGTGGCCGAGCCGCAGTCCCGCAGGTATCACCGCAGCGGGAACCGTCTCTGCCGGAGCTCCGATAGCCGCCGTCCGGACAGCGGCAAGCGCGGCGGGCGTGGAGCCTCTCCACCGCCTGCCTCTGGAGAGTCTCCAGCCGGTCCTTGTGGATATCAGGGGCGCTCATGCGACCCATCTTGCCCTTCCCGCCAGGGATATTTTGGAAGGGAGCGACCCCCCCCAGGGGGTGCTGCGCAAATGTGAATGGCGCAACACCCCCGCGCCCGCACCGGGCAGGAAAAAGGGGGGGTCGCTCCCTTCCACCTCCGCTTTCCCCGTGCGGGCGCGCCGAAGCCGGGAATGTGGCCGCAACTGACTGAAAGGAAAAAAGATCGGGGAAAGCGGCTTTGTGAATCGCCGGGACCGCTTTTTGTGAATCCACCCCGCATGTCCCGTTCACACTCCCGTACGGGCACGAAACGACACTTTTCAGCGGTCAAAACCGACCTCCCGGACGCCAACTCGAACGCCAGATCCCGAAGCCTGCCGGGAGGACCACCACGGCGGCTCAACGCCGCCGACCGGACACCAGTTGCCGAGAATCGCCGGCCAGATAGCTCGCCCAGTCCTCCATGAGCACACGCCGCCGCTCGAACAGGTCCGTTCGCCGGTACGCCGCCTCGACCTTGTTCTTCACCACATGCGCCAGCGCCGCCTCCACCACCTCGCGTGGATGATCCGTCTCCTCCGCCGCCCAGTCCCGGAAACTCGACCGGAACCCGTGCGGCACGGCTGCGATCCCGTTCCAGCGCAGCAGCTTGCGCAACCGGCCGGAGCCGAGGGGCTTTCCGCCTCCCCGGGTGAAGATCAACCGGGCGGCTCCATCCTCCAGCGTCCGTGCTTCCTCCAGAATCTCCATCGCCCGGCCACACAGCGGCACCCGGTGCTCCCGTTTGGTCTTCATGCGGGTTCCGGGAACCGTCCACGTCCTTCGCGCCGGATCGATCTCCGGCCACTCGGCCCACCGCACCTCGCCCCACCTCGCCGCCGTGAGCACCAGAAACTCGAAGGCCAGCATGGACACGGGCGCCGAGTTCGAGGTCCACACCTTCCGGATCGCCGCCCCCACCTCGCGATGCGGCAAGGCCGGCATGTGCCGCACCACGTCGTCCTGTGCTCCGAGGACCGACACGACGCGGTCGCAGGGGTTGTCGGTCCGGTATTCCATCGCCACGGCCCACTCCAGGACCGTGCGCATGCGCTGGCGCACGATCTGGGCCGTGTGTGACTTCACGTGCCAGATGGGGGTGAGGATCTCCAGGACATCGCCGCTCGTCACCTCCGAGACCGGCATCCGGCCGATGCACGGAAAAACGTAGCGTCGAAAGCTCGCCATCCAGTCGTGAGCCTGCCTTTGATTGCGCCAGCCGGAGCGCTTCTGCTCCACCACCCGCTCGGCGGCTTCGGCGAAGGTCGGCATGTTCCGGGTGCGTCGTCTCTCGATCAGGGGATCCCCACCCTCGCGGGCCAGCTTGCGGTTGGCCCGGGCCTTCTCGCGGGCCTCGGCCAGGGACACCAGCGCCACACCACCGAGACCGAAGTCGCGGCGGCGACCGCGGATGACGAGGCGTTGGATCCAGCTTCGGGCTCCGTTAGGCTTGACGTAGAGGTACAGGCCGTTGCCGTCGCAGTGTTTGCCCGGTGGGGCGGAGCGCACGAAAGCGGCGGAAAGGGCCTTGTGGGGGTGGCGGCCCTTCGGCTTGGTTTTCCGGGCCGAAAGGGGAGAATAAGTTACATCGATCATTACACCATAATAAACGGGATGGGGTTGGATATCAAGGGACGTCAGGGGAGGCCGAAACGGGGTGAAAACAGGTCTAACCTAAATAAAAACAACCACTTAAAGGATATTCCGGGACCTCTTTGGATACCTCTGGAATCAATGGGGTTGTTGAGGGGACGGCAGTCCCCTCTGTACGCTTCCTGACCGCAAAAGAGAAGACAGGGGGACAGGAATGTCCCCCCTCCTGGCCAAGGAAGAGAGATCGGACAAATGAAGCTGGCATTTTCAGTGAGGATGATCCCGCTGCTCGGGTTCGTGCTGGGCGGCGCATGCCAACCGGGAGCGCCCACCGGCGATCGCCCGGACGGGGTGACGGTGCTGGTGGGAACCCGGCCGACGGTTGCGGAGGCTTCGCTCTTCCCCTTCGACAACCATTCGATTCCCTTCACCCAGAACGTCGGGTTGAAGCTGCATCCGCCGCGCAAGCATCCCGGCAATCCGGTCCTGCCCCGGGGGCCGGAGGGGGCGCCGGACGAGTTCGGGGTCCAGTTCTACGGCTCCGTGGTTCGCCACGAGGGGAAGTTCAAGCTCTGGTACGTGGCCATCGGCCGCGATCCCTTCACAGTCGTGGAGGAGGACATGATGTGGACTCCCCGGGTGGACATCATCCCGTTGAAGTGGCGCGCCGCCTACGCCGAGAGCACCGATGGAATTCACTGGACGCGCCCCGCGCTGGGCCTGGAGGAGTACGACGGCAGCCGGGACAACAACCTGGTGCTGATGGAGCCGGCGCCGCTGGGAGTCATCAACCTGAAGGTGATCCACGATCCCGAAGACCCCGATCCCTCCCGGCGGTTCAAGATGTCGCTGCACACCTGGTGGCACGAGGAGGGGAAGAAGGGGCTGGCGACCCTGGCCCCCGCGGTGAGCGGCGACGGCCTGCGCTGGCGTCTGGCCATTCCGGCGACACCGGAGAACGGACTGCTGCCCAAGGAGAGCACGGTCATCCCCACCGACCACTTCGAGGCCGCCGGGGGACTCTACAAGTGGGGCGGACTGTTTCACGCATCGGGCCAGGGAGCCCGGCCGGTCTATGCGGTCGACTCCTGGGGCCGGTCGGTGGGCACCTACCGCTCACCCGATTTCGTCCGGTGGGAACACACCGGGACCCTCTCCTTTTCCCGGGAGGGACAGCACAAAAAGGTCCCCAGCGGCTCCGGGGAAGAGTCACACGAAGGGATCAGCGTCTGGAACCGGGGCAATGTGCTGCTGGGGCTCTACGGAGTCTGGCACGGCTCGCCCGATTGGCGTGGGAGGACCGTGGACCTGGGTTTCGTCGTCAGCAACGACGGCGTCCATTTCCGGGAGCCTCTCACCGATTTCATCTTCATCCGGCGGGGGGAGGACCACGAGTGGGACCAGGGCGGCCTGATCCAGGGCCAGGGATTCGAGAACGTGGGGGAGGAGACCTATATCTGGTACGGCGCCTGGGACCCGGGGTCGCTGGAGCCCCGGGGCGGCGTGGGTCTGGCGACGCTGGAGCGGGACCGCCTGGGCTCCTTCTCGGTGCGGGACGACTCGATTCCGGCGGCCTTCATGACGGCCGCCGTCGAGGCCCGCGGCGAAGCGACGCTGTGGGTCAATGCCGAGGGAGTTTCCGAAGACGCCACGCTTCGGCTGGAACTCTATGACGCGTTGGAGCGGCCGCTGGCCGGTTATTCGGGCGAGGGGGCCGCCTTGTTGACGGAATCGGGGTTGCGGGTCCCGGTCTCCTGGCCGGAAGGGAACGGGATTCCGGGACCGGAGAAACCCTTCAAGATCAAGGTGAGCTTCGAGGGAGAGAAGGTGGCTGGAATCCGCGTCTACGCCCTCTATGTCGGGACCTGACGGCGCGGCGGGGAGGGTTTCACACCGGTCTTGACGCGGTGAAGGCGGTGATGGGCGGGGAGGCCATGAAATCGTCCCAGAAGGGATTGTCTTGCTGGGACGGGTGCAGCGACAGCTCCACCCATCGGAAGTCCCGGAAACCGGCGGCGCGGAAGGCGCGCTCGTAGCTGCGCGGTTCGAGGTAGTAGTTTTCGAACTCGAATCGCTGCCCGTCCTCGTTGGTGATGGCGTACAGAATGACGTCCCCTTCCTTCGGCTGGGGCGGGCAGGATTTCTCCAGGCCGTATTTTTGCAGGGAAACGGACTCCACGGGCGGATTCCGGACGTTGTCGTTCACGCCGGAGAAACGTCCTCCCGGCCGTAGCGCGTCGTGGCAGACCCGGCAGAAGCGGAGGAGCCGCTCCCGAGTGCGGGCGTAGTTCAGCAGATACGTGGCGACGACCAGGTCGACCGGCTCCGCCGGTGCGAAAGCCGCGGCGTCCCGCTGCAGATAAGTGCAACCGAGAGGACTTCGCCTTTCTTCCCGTTCCGCCAATCGAATCATTTCCCTGGAGACGTCGACGCCCGTGACCTCGGCAGCGCCGGCCCTTTTCAGCAGGCGCGTGTAGAAGCCGTCCCCGCAGGCCAGGTCCAGGACCCTGTTTCCTCGAATGTCTCCCAGGAGCTCGAACAGTGTGAACCGCTCGATCAGGTGCCGAAACGGGAGTTGCTTGGAATCCCGGTAGGCTTCAGCGATGGAGTCGTATTGTTCCATTGCGTGTGCCCGAACGTTCGCTCTGGCGCGGCGGGTCGCTCCGCGCATGGGGAGACTAGTCCGGAACCACCATGTGGTAGACGAGGGGCTGCACGTCGGCGGGGAGGCGTTGATAGACCGATTCCGGCAGGGGCTGGACCTTGGGATCGGTATGGTCGCCTCCTCCCCGATCCTCGATGATCTGCTTCCGGTCGCGGCTGCCGGGGCGCAACGGCCCCAGGTTGACCCACCAGGGAGCGTATCGAACCAGGACCCCGACCCGCTCCTCGTTGGTCACGTTGGGCGCGATGCTGTGCCAGGTCCGGGCATCGAAGACGGCCACGTCTCCGGGGTTTCCCTCGATCTGGGTCTCCCCCTCGAATACCGAGTTGGGATCCAGGTCGGTCCCTTTTCGGGGAGCCCGGTTCCGCAAGTGGCTGCCGGGGATCACCATGGTTCCGCCGTTGGCCCGGGTGAACCGGGACATCATCCACATGGTCACCAGATTCAAGATCACGTCGGGATAGGGGGCACGGACGCAGGAGAACTGGTCCTGGTTGTAGGGCCAGTCGGCGTGGACTGTCCCCCGCTGAAGTCCGGGACCGTTGATGGTTCCGGTGAGCATGGAGATGCGGGCGTTGTCGCCGAAGAGCTCGTCGACGACGGCCATGATCCGGGGATGGGTCAGGTAGGGGGCGATGGCCTGATTCAAGCGGAGGAAACCGGTGACGTATCCCTGGGGCAGGGGCAGGCTCGTGTGCTCGCGAACCGTCGCGGCGACACTTCTTCGAACCGCACCCACCTTGTCGACCGGAATGACCGATCGCAGAATCACATAACCGTCACGGCGGAGCACGTCCATCGGATCTTCATGCATCACTGAACCTCTCGCGGAAGTCTCATACCAACGGCCGGTGTTATCAACCAGTCTACCGGTCTTTCCCGTCCGATCAAATGACAATGCGGCGGCGACCCTGTAGAGTTTTAGCAAGTCGCGGGGTGGCATCCAGGCCCCGAACACATCGAGCCGGTCCAACGGAGAAATCAATCATGTTCGTCCGCAGGGGATTCCGTCGGCTTCAATGCCTGATTCTGCTTCTGGGTGTGTGGGGAGCCGGGATCCGGGCCAATCCAGTCGACGTGGGATCCCGGAAGCAGCTCTTCTTCGACGACCACGTGATCGAATCCATGCAGGGCGTTTACCGGATCATGAACCAGCCCCTCAAATATGCCGGGAACCCGGTGATCCGGATGGACCGGTGCTGGGAGGCGGACATGCACTTCGGCAACTCCCCCAACCTGGCCTTCGATCCGGACCGCAATGTCTACCAGATGTGGCACCAGGTGGTGAACTACGACTGGTCGGACAATTTCGTCGGCTACTACGAGTCCCGCGACGGCCTCAACTGGGACAAGCCGCTGGTGGGCCAGTTCGACTACCACTCCCGGTGGTGCCCGGGAGATGCCTCCCGCAATCACAATTTCGTTTTCGGGAAGGACGTTGGAGCCCGCGCCCCCGGCGTGGCGCGCGACCCGCACGAGTCCGATCCCCGCAAGCGCTACAAGATGCTCTACCGCCACAACAGCAAGGACCCGAAGGTGAACGGGGTCTGGGCGGCCCATTCCCCCGACGGCATCCAATGGGAACTCTACGACGGCATCAATCCGGTCTTCCTGAACAACGACACCCACCAGGTCTTCTTCTGGGACCCCCGGCGCAACCTCTACGTGGCGCATATCCGTCTCTGGCCGCCCATCTTCAAGGACCACCCGTTGTTTCGGGGCACGAGGCGCGAGGGCCGGGTGAGGACTCCGGGGATCGCCACCAGTCCCGATTTTCTGAAATGGGACGCCCCCGCGGAGATGAGGGACCCGGTGGAGGTGAACCGGAAATACATCCTGGTCCCGCCGGACGAGAAGGACGCCCCCTGCACCGGCGGTTTCTACACCTTCGAGACCCTGCTCTACGAAGGGATCTACATCGGGTTCCTGACCCCCTATCACATCTGTCCGGGGATGGAGCCCATGACGCCTCCCAGCCGGGATCTGGCGCGAAACCCCTGGCTGGACCGCATCGACATCCAGTTGGCCTTCAGCCGCGACGGCACGAACTGGCAGCGGGTGGGCCAGCGGCGGCCCTTCATTCCCAACGGACCGGAAGGCAGCTACGACTCGGGGATGATCTTCGTGGCCCAGCCTCCCCTGGTCCGGGAGGACCGGGGCGAGATCTGGCTCTACTACACCGGGTTCAAGAAGGGCCATTGGGGGGTGCGCCGGGGTGAGAATCAGGAGAGTTCGCAGAACCTCGCCACCCTGCGTTTAGACGGCTTCGTCTCGCTGGCGGCGGGACGGGGCAGCTTCACTACCAAGCCTCTGAGATTCTCCGGGAACCGGCTGAGACTGAACGGGTCGACGGCGGGAGACGAGGGCGCCATCCAGGTGGAGATCCTGGACCCCGAGACCGGGGAGCCCCTGCCCGGCTATTCGCGAGAGGATTGCCAATCGTTTCGGGGAGACTCGATCGCGCACACCGTGAGCTGGAAGAAAAAATTCGACCTGACGGCTCTGAAGGGGCGCGTCCTCCAGCTCCGGTTCCACATGCAGCGCAGCAAGATCTTTTCCTTCCAGTTCTTTGCGGAATGGCTCATGGCGGATCCCCCGCAATGATCATGCCACAGGCTGCTATATTGTCTTCATAAGGATGCTCACCCTTCGAAACTCGGTGGCCGCCGGCTTGATCCTGCTGGCGTCCGCTTCGACGGACGCCGCCGGGCAATCCCAAAGCGACGAAGAGCGCCGCGAGAAGATGCTCCGGGAGGAGCAGGAGGACTACTACCGGAAGTGGCTCCGGGAGGACGTGGTCTACATCATCACCCAAGAGGAACGGGAGATCTTCCAGAGCCTGACTGCCGACGACGAGCGCGACGCCTTCATCGAGCAGTTCTGGAGGCGGAGGGACCCGGACCCCAGGACCACCTACAACGAATTCAAGGAAGAACACTACCGCCGCGTCGCCTACGCCAACGAACGCTACGCTTCCGGCGTGGAGGGCTGGTACACGGACCGGGGCCGCATCTACATCACCTACGGCCCCCCCAACACCATCGACGACCACATGGGGGGCATGTATCGGCGCCGGCCCGAAGAGGGGGGCGGCTGGACCAGCACCTATGCCTTCCAGCGCTGGTTCTACAACTACATTCCGGGCATCGGATCGGGGATCGAGATCGAGTTCGTGGACGCCAGCAGGACGGGGGAATACAAGCTGGCGCTGAGGCCCTCCGAGAAGGACGCCCTCTGGGTGAGCGGCGGAGGGCCGACCCGCTGGGAACAGATGGGCCTGGCGACCCGCGACGGAAGCATGGTCTCCGACCTGGCCATGCGGCGCCTGGGCCTGGAAACGGAGCCCATGTACATGAGGGGCGCCAAGCCCTTCGACCGCCTGCGGCAATATTTCGACCTTCGCAGGCCTCCCGAGTTCAAGTTCGAAAAGCTGGCCACCGAAGTGGAGACCCGGATTCTTTACAATCCGATCCCGCTTAAGGTCGTCTCCGCCGTCTACCGCGTGGGTCAGAACGCCTTCCTGATTCCTCTGACCGTCCAGATTCCCGCCACCGAACTGTCGTACGCGCAGTTCGGCGAATCGAACCAACGGGCGACGGTCGAAATCTACGGCAAGGTCGAGGACCTGTCAGGGAAGGTGGTGTACGAGTTCGAGGACACTCTGGCGGGAGACAAGGGAGTCGACGAGATCCTGAGCACCGAGACCCATTTCCTCTACCAGAAGCAGATTCCGCTCCGGCCGGGACGCTTCAAGTTCAACCTGGTGGCCAAGGACACGCGTAGCCAGCGGGTGTCCCAGGCCGCGACCTCCATTCACGTCAGCGAGTCGAAGGCCGGGAACCTGGCCACCAGCAGCCTCATTCTGGCGGACGGGTTGGCCTCATCCGCACGGGAAGAGACGCTGTCGGACCCGTTCAACACGCCCAGCGGGCTGAAGGTCTTTCCCAACATCACCCGCGAGTTCCGGACCGGATCGAAGTTGCACGTCTACACCGAAATCTACGAGCTCCAGGTGGACCAGGCCATGCTGGCGCCGCTGGTCCAGGCCAAGCTCCTGGTCTTCCGCGGAAGGGACCAGATCCTGGTGGAAGAGCCCCGGATGATCCAACTGGACGACCGCGTGGTGTTGATCCAGGAGATGGAGCTCAAGGACCTGGTTCCCGGCACCTACCGGATCATGCTGCAGGTCCAGGACCAGGTCTCGGGCCAGTCCCTGGTGGAGCCGGCGAGCTTCAAGATCCAAGGAGCGGAGACATCCTAGTCGCCGAACCGGGGGGGTTAGGGGCGACGGCAGTCCCCCTCTACACTCTCCTGAATCACGGAGCGACAAAGATGAGTGGGGGACCAACATCCCGTGCATTGCCTTGCCGAGCCAGAACGTGCCGCTTGAGGACGTCCAGAATCTGGCCGGTCACGCACATCCCGACACCACGCAGGTTTACGACCGGCGCCGTCGGCGCGTTTCCCGCAACCTGATGGCGCGGCGGCATCACTCCCGCCCGCTGCAATTCGTGGGGCACTTTCGTCGATAAGCCCCTTCGCTTAATGGCGGTGAATAGAGCGGGCCCGTGGAGGTTGCGGTGAGTCCCGGATCCGGGACGGATCCATGGCTCCGGCTCGCAATCAGAAAACGAACCGCAGACCGAACTGGCCCTGGAACTGACCGCTGGGGACGACGCCCCGCGCCTGGTTAGCGCTGGAGGAGCGTTGGTTGCCATCGAAGTTCACGAAGTTGGCCCGGTTGCCAATGTTGTACATCTCCCACATCACGTCCACTCTCGTAGCCTCGGTAATGACGAACTTCTTCGTCAACCGCAGGTCCCACCGGAAGAAGTTCGCGCCGCGGCCGGCCCAGGCCCCGACTCCCCCCGGACGGTCGTTGCGCAGGAAGTCAAAGTTGTCGTCGTTGCCGGTCGTGATGTCGTAGGGCGGCGCGCTGTTGGCTGTAAGGATCGACGACACCTGTACGTCGTGGGGAAACCGGTAGATGAAGTTGCCCGTGAAACGGTGCCGCACGTCGTTCTCGGTCGGGCCGAAATTGGCCTCGCCGTGCTTGATGTGCGGTGAGGTCCAGTCGAAGCCTTTCGCTGAGCCTAGCGAGTAGCCGGCCAGAAAACCGAAGTCCCGCGTGAACCGCTTCTCGATCCGGAAACTCAAGCTGTTGATGTGCAACCGGTTGGTGAAGTCGGCGACCTGGATCCGCAGACAGCCCGCACTATTGGAACGCAGGTTGGCCGCCGTTGCCGGCAACCCCAGCTGCGCAACGATCTGGCGGGCGAACGGGCACACTCGACCTGACGGCGATGTGGCCCCTGGCAGCGGCGCGTTCGGTTCCCATGAGGTTGACAGGCCCGGACCCCAGTCGTAGTTCAGACCCAAGATGTGCACGAAGTCCACCGACACGGCCAGGTCCTGCTTGATCCCGTACTGGAAGCCCGCGTGGGACTGTTGGGTGTAGGGCGTGTTCATCCGCGCCGAAGGCGCATCGGGGGTTCCGCCGACGCTGGCGCCTCCCGGCAACAGCAGGGTCGCGATCCGGTTCGGGAAGTTCCTCTGGATGATCGCGTTCTGCGCCGCGTTCGAGGCGTTCAACTGGGTTCCCGAAATCAACAGCCCGTTGTAGCTCAAGACCCGGCTCCGGAGCGTGCTCGTGTTGATCCGGTCATGGAAGATGCCATAGCTGGCCCGGACCACCGCGTGACCGTTGCCGGTCACATCCCAGGAGAAGCCGAAACGCGGCGAGAGGTCCAGCTTGTCCTCGACACCCGGACGCCAGTCCCTCACCGGCAAGGCGCCAAGTTCGCCCAGCGCCACTGACACCCAGACATCCTGCGGCCGGTCCCGCGAGAAACCCGGCTGTTCGAAAGCGTCCGGTCCGCCGATGGACGCCACGCCGTCCACATCCAGATAGGTCCGTTTGTCCCAGCGCAGCCCCATGTTGATCGTGAAGCGCGGCGTCGCCCGCCACGTGTCGTTGACAAATGCGGCGTAGGAGGCCACGTCGCGGCGGATGCTGATGAACCTCGGCTCGGTTGAAGTGCCGTTCTCGAACGGGAGGTTGAAGTTCGCCGTATAGCGGTCCGGCAACGTCGCCGTATCGGATGGGAACCGGTAGACCCCCTGGAAATCCACATTCGCGTCAGCCGTAGCCAGGACCCGATTCGATTCTCCGCCCCACTTGAACGAGTGGTTGCCCCGCTCCCAGCTCATCGTGTCGGAGAAGATCCAGTTCGCCTGGACCCGGCCCTGCGGGACGTTGCCCGCCACGCCGAGGTCGACCGAGGGAAAATCCAGCGTCGGCAGAAACCGTCCGCTCGCACTGGCCTGCAAATCCCGGGACAGGCGCTGGATCGAGCGGTTCGCCCGGAATTCGTTCACGATTCTGTCGCTGATGAGAGACGTCAGGCTCGCCGTTGCGTAATAGGAGCTGCGCATGTCGTCGAACCCGTTGTCGGCTCCGTTGGTCTGCCCGGTCCGCTTGTTGGTGAACTCCCTGTCGTCGTACAGGTACATGACGTTCATCGTGTGCCTCGGATGCAGGTTGAGCGTGAACTTGCCCAACACGTTCCGCTCGTCCACCGACCGCGGCAGCGCGCTGGACGTGTCGTAGCCGGCATTCAGGGAATCCACGAACGCCTTCACCGAATCTGGAATCGTCACCTGCGAGCTGTTCGCTTCGGTGCGGCGTTCGATGGATCCGAAGTAGAACACCTTGTGCCGCACGAACGGGCCGCCTATCGTGAACCCGTACTGCTGGGTCTGGAACGGCGGC
>JAPPLF010000037.1 GCA_028874215.1 Acidobacteriota bacterium | reverse complement strand
GCGTACTTGGCCTTGCTGACGGGATCGTGCTGGACCGCGACCCGCGCCCAGTGGGGCTGATGGTCGCGAAGGTCCTTGCCCTCGCCCGCTCGTTCACCCGCGTCGCGGCGTACCGCCTCGGGACGGACGAGCGGGTCGATTGGGCCGACACCAGGAACCTGCCGACCCTCGATCCGGAACGGGCGCCGAGGCTGATGGCCGTGACGGCGAAGGCGGCGCCCAACCTCAAGCGGCTGGCTGGCGGATCAATGGGGGGGCGGAAGCTGGAGAAGCCGGTCCTGCACTACTCGCTTTACTGGCCTCACGATCGGCGGCCGGCCCAGGCCGAGATGGAACAGGCGGTCGCCGAGTCGCTCGCGGCGCTGGAGCTGGAGCGTCACGAGGCGCTGATCGTGGCGCACACCGCTCACCTTCACGTCATTGCGAACCGGGTCCATCCGGAGACCGGCAGGGCTGCGCCCCTCGGCCTCAGCCGGATCAGACTGTCCGAGTGGGCGGAGCGGTGGGAGCGCGAGCACGGCGGTATCCGGTGCTGCCAGAGGGTCAAGAACAACGCCCACCGGCGGTCGAGGCTCCCTGGCTGACACCGGACAACCTCGCGGAGGGCCTCGACCGGGCGAATGCTCGCCCGACCCGTACCCTCGGGAGGCCGGGATCGTCGGTCTCAGGCCATCCTGCGGCCCCGCGGCGCGCTCGCACTCGCTCGCGCGAACCTTCACCCAAACGGCGCGTCCACGGCTCATGGCGCGCCGTTTCCGTTGCGGAGGTCAGAGGGGACGCGGCCCCCCGCCAGCCTCCGCAGGGGACTCACGGAGTGTGGCCACAAGGGGCATGCACGCGTGATTCCGACGTGCCATGCCGCCTCCGTGAGAGCCCCTCCCTTCCCCCCAATGATGAGGGATTGCGTCGGGTCGTGCTACCGGCGCAGGCTGACATGCTGGGATACTACATTCCTGTGGCCAAGCCCGTCGTTCCCGTGGCCGTGCCCGACGAGCGTAGTACCGCCGGGTTAGCCGACAACTCGGCCAGGATAATGTCTGTCAAGGTCGTTGCGATGACGCGATCTGACAACACGATCGCGTCAATGAGCTCCTGGTTACCCAGAGCTCCCGGCAGGACCAACTCCACCACTCTGCCGGCAAGTGGGCTGGTGAAGCCGAGGAGATCACCACCCAGCCCGGGCGTCATCACCCACAGCTTCTGATCGACCATCCTTACCCCGCTCACGGCCATCAAGCGCATATCCGGCTCGGGAGGTTCGATTCCCCGTACCCATGCTCTGATTCCTTCAGGCACGGCGAGGGGCTCAACGCCGGAAATGCGTCGACCGTCCGGGCTCAGCGACACCCGCCAAGCAGCCAGCGAGGATCGATCCACAATCGCAATGGCGTCGTTCGACACACGTGCCAACCGCCACATGAATCTCTCCCTCGGCCCACTGGACGCCAACAGGTCGGGAAGGACCACGCCGGGGTCGAGCATGATGGCTTCCGACCCCAGGCCATCCACGCGCCACAGCAAGGGCGGGATCTCCGGGCTGTTGGATCGTCCCGGAGCTGGCAACACCATCGCCGGAACCACCACCGCATCCCCGCCGACCGGCGCGAAGCCGAGGGCGGGAGCATCCAGTGAAATGGCGTTGAGCATTCTGCCATCCGGCCCGAACAGCGTGGTCCGGAGATTGTCCGTGTCTAGCACCCATACGCCTTCGGCCACCGTGCCGATAGCCACCGGGCCAGCGAGTTCCCCAGGACCGGATCCCTCTCCTCCCATTGACGCGTGGACGGTTCCGTCCAAGCCTATCCGATGGACCCGCCGGGCGAAGGAGTCCAACGCGTAAAAACTCTGTTGGTCATGGGCAAGGGCCAGCCCAATGAGGTTCTGAAACGGATCCGCCGCTCCGGATCCCTCGATCCTGCGCGAGGCCCCTTGGACCGCTCGCCTCTCGTACAAGAACGAAGAATCCGAATCAAGGGAGCCGGAGCCCGTGTCGATCCCCGTGCAGAACAGAACTAGCCACACAACCAGCATGGGGGTGATCCACGCTCCCCAGAACCGCCAACTGGACTTTGTCGCAGCACGCATGAGGGTTTTCTCTCGTTCAGAAATTAATGCCAAAGGGTAAATCCAATGAGCAGCCGGAGTCGCCGCCGGTAGCCCATGTCCAGTGATATCCATTCACAAAGGCCATATAATGACACTCGCACCACTCGCATCTAATAGTTTTGAAGTCGATCCAGCCACAGAAGCCCGAGAAGAACGTGCCAGTGCGGTATCGATATCCGATCAGGCGACTGGAAGTCGGGGGACACTTCGGGGGACGAGCCGCAAGCTCGGAGGCCCCCAATGAGTCAAACGGCGTGTTGTGCAGAAACGCCGGAGTTGGGGCTGCACTGAGTGCTCCGAGAAGCACAAGCGCAAGAAGGACGGTGGTGAACGAGCCTTTCAACGACATGATGACCTCCCGAGAATGGGGTTTTCCCGGGCGTCTCTCACCCGGGCGTCTCTCACCCGGGCGTCTCACGAAACGATGCCACGCATAACACATTCTGTGCTGCATGTCAAGCGCCGCGCCGATCAGGAACCTGGTGCGCAATGGATCCCAAAAGCCGAAGCGCGAAGTCCCCGCGGAAGGTGCAACAAGGCGGAGCGCGCCAGCGCCGAAGCGGGGCATGATCGGCGCTTGCTCCGGTGTTGCCTGAACCGCACGTTGCATTGCACGAGACCATGCCGCACCCGAATCCGGAAACGTAATGGCCCAGTCCCAGAACTTCGCGAACCACGCCAAACGCCCTCCAGTGCTGTTCCTCGCGGGGTGCTATCTCTCAACGGCCGCTACGGTAGGCGTCGGGTACCTGCTCGTCGTGGATTTCAGCGCAGGGACCCTCGCCCTGTTCGTGGTCGCCGCCTGTACGGCGATAGGCCTTCTCTTTGCGCGACGCTTCTCAACGGGCGTTCAGGACCGGGTGATCCGCCTGGAGGAGCGCCTGCGTCTCGAGAGGATTCTGCCGGACGAGCTAAAGGGCGAAATCGGTCAGCTGACGACCGACCAGCTAATCGGTTTGCGCTTCGCTTCCGACGCGGAACTGGCGGAATTGGTCCGCCGGGTCCTGGCGGGCGAACTTGCGGACCGGAGGTCCATAAAGCAGGCCGTCGAAGACTGGCGCGCCGACCACCAGCGCGTCTGAACAGGAAGGGCTCTAGCCCGGATTTCTCACACGAGCCGATTGGCGGGCAAGCTGACGGATCCGTG
>JAPPLF010000036.1 GCA_028874215.1 Acidobacteriota bacterium | reverse complement strand
GGGCCATCGGCGGGTCGGCGCTGACGGACGACATCCCCGTGCCCAGGGACCAGGATCCGGAGACCATGGCCGGGCAGATTCCGTCCACCTACGTCCCGGCCCGTAACACTATTTTCCTTTCCTTCGCGCTGGGCTGGGCCGAAGTGCTCGGTGCATTCGACCTGTACATCGGCGCCAACGCCATCGATTACAGCGGTTATCCCGATTGCCGGCCCGAGTATATCGCGGCCTACGAGCACCTGGCCAACCTGGCCACGCGCGCGGGGGTGACCGGCGAGGGCAGGTTCCACATCCACGCACCGCTCATCGAAATGTCCAAGGCCGATATCCTGCGTACAGGGGTCCGGCTCGGGGTGGACTACGCCCTCACGACCAGTTGCTACGACCCGGCGGACGACGGGTCGGCCTGCGGCGGATGCGACGCCTGCATCCTGCGGCGAAACGGGTTCGAAGTAGCCGGTATCGAGGATCCGACGCGATACGTTTCATGACGCTTCCGGTTCGCGGAAGCCCGCGTCGATCCGGGCCAACAGTTCCTCCAGTCTCTTCGGCGAGACAGTCCGCGCGGTTCCCAGCTCCTGGGCGAACACCGACACGCGGTATTCCTCAAGCATCCATCTGAATTCATCCAACAGGGCGGTATCCACGTCGTCCCGGGTATTCAGTGACCTGAGCGCTTCGTCGAAGGGCTTGATCCGCTCCGCCTTCTTCAGATCCTTCGAACGGTCCTCCCGGGCCCGGCGGGAACGTATTTCCACCGCCTCGAGGTACCGGACCAGGTTGGGCAATTCGACGGCGGGTGTTTTCCGCAGGAAATCGGGTGGAAACAGCCGGTCGAGATCGTCTTGTATCCCGGGGTAGGCGCCGTCCTTTCCGAGTTTCCCCCCGACCACCCTTTCCAGCGCTTCTATCTGTTGCCGAAACCACCGGGGGAGTTTCTTCAACAGCCCCCGCGCGGTCTCCATGTCTTCTTCGAAGCGCTTGGCCGTCAGTGGATACAGGGGTTCCCGGGTGAACAGGGCGGCCAGGAGGTGGTCGTACGCGGAATCCTGCAGCGCTTCGAACCCGCCGGTATGGTCCGCAAGGGCGGGGAGGTTCCGCAGAAACGCCAGGTCCCTGCGCAGCCAGGCCATTTCGTCGCCCATCCGGCGTTCGAGCAGGCGAACCAGTCCCCTGCGGCTTTCACGCAGCGCTTCATGCCGGTCCCGGAACAGGCGCAGATCCACCAGGTCGTCATCCGCCAGCAGTCCGGGATAGGCGTACTGGGGCACGGTTCCCGACAGTCCGATTTCGACCCTTTCTGGCAGGTCCCCGACCGACCAGTCCCGCAGGTCGTACTTCTCCCAGCTTTCCGCCGCTTTCCGCCATCCTTCCGATTCAACGGCGGCGGCGCGGCCGGTGACTTCGGCGTGCAGGCGGTCCGGATCGCGGGTGGAAAGGACGGTGCTTCCGTCCTCCGCGGTCACCAGGACGCGCATACTCAGGTGATCGGGAACGGAACCGGGCGACCAGTCCGCCGGTTCGATCTCGATCCCGTGCCGCCGGGCGATGTATGCCGCGAGCGCATCGGTCAGGGAGGAAGCGGTAGGATCCAGGTCCTCCGCGATCGTCCGGGCCGTTTCCGGGATGGGCACGAGCTGTTTGCGTTTCCTTCCGGGCAGTCCTCGGAGCAGGGCTTCGATCTTCTCGCGCAGCAGGCCGGGCACGAGCCATTCCAGCGTCTCGGGATCCAGCAGATGGACCCGGTCGGCCGGTAGCGAAAGGGTGACCCCATCCTCTTCCCGGCCGGGGCGGCAGGCATACTGCAGAGGAAGCAGATCGCCTTCCAGGTTGAAATGTTCCGGAAAGCCCTCCGGCCGGCCCGGCCGGCCTGGGCCACCCGGTCTGCCTGGTCCGCCCGACCCGGCCTCTTCTTCCGCGGTACCCGTAAGATCCCCGATGTCCATGTGCAGGAAGGAAGGATTGTCTGCGCCGGCAGTCTTCATGAAGCGGTTGAGGTCGTGTACCGACGATACCCCGGAGATCCGTTCTTCGTAGAAACGGAAGGCGGCCTCGTCGAGATCGACGCGATAGGCGTTTCGGTGTTGCAGCAGCCAGGTCTCGGCATCCCGCCGTATCCCGCGGTTATGCTCCAGGAAGTCGTGCCGGGTCTGCAGGTCTTCGCCGGCCAGGTCTTCGCCGACCAGGCCTTCGCCGACCAGGCCGACCAGTGCCTCGCGGATGAAGATACGCGTCGCGTCATCGGGATCGATCTTCTTG
>JAPPLF010000035.1 GCA_028874215.1 Acidobacteriota bacterium | reverse complement strand
GCCGAACTCCTGACTGACAACTTGGCGACAAAGATTGGGCGATTGGAAATCGCCCCTCCTTTTTCTTAGAAGCAGGGGTGACCTTTGTGTCGTCGCTCTCCTCGGGCCGTCGATTGGCGCGAGAACGAAAGAGGGCACCCACACACAAGGGGTACCCCTACACCCGAAACACCAGAAAAACGGGGAACGTCCCGGACGGTACTGGAATGGACTTCACATTCTTCCCGGACTATATTGCGCACAGTTGCGGTTGAGCGACCACGGAAAACCGCTGACGTTTTCTAAGAAAACATCCAGAGGAGTCGGAACTTGCATTTGGGTCATTTGTTCCTGGGCATGGCCCTGTTGGCTCTCGGGCTGATCGGCATCTTCCATAAAGTGGCGGATCAGTATCGGTGCCGTCCCCGAGCGATCTCGGTGAGCATATTCTTTTGGGCAGGACTCTTTACGACTGTTTACATCGTCGCTACGGGGAGGGCTGCTCTGGTCACGGAAACGCCCGGGATGCTTTACCTTGTGGCCGCAGTATGTGGTTTCCTGGCGGCCGCGGCGATCCTGGCTTTCCAAGCCGGATTGCGCTATGGGAAGGGGAAAATTGCCACGAGCTGGGTCGTCATCAACCTGTCGACCTCACTTCCCACAATTCTCTCGATCGTGATCTACAAGGAACCCGTCAGCCCCTGGAAGATCGTCGGGCTCATCCTGGTGGTTGTGGCTGTTCTTCTGCTCTGGAAGGACAAGCAAATCGACGAAGCGGCAGCCGCCGGCCTCGCACCCGCTGCCGCAGCCTCCAGTTCGCCGAAAGGGAATTGACCCATGTGGCTCCGCATGATGCTGATCTGTTTCGTGACCAATGGGTTGGGAGCCTTCGGACTGAGGATCATGTCCGGGATGGGTTTATCCGAGACATTCAAGTTCCCCTACCTGATGCTCTGGTTTTGGGCTGGGTTGATCCTTTCGGCAGCCATCTTTTTCTCCAAGAATCGCCGTTTCACCAAGCAAGAGGTTTTGGTTGGCATCGGATTGGCCTCCAGCGCCGTGCTGGGGCAACTGGGAATGGCATTGTCTCTGGACCACGGAATTCCCGGGTTCGTAGTCTTTCAAGTGGCGCCGGGAGGCGGGCTGTTTTTGGTCGTTCTGGTCGGCATTCTCTTCTTTAAGGAACGTGTTTCCGTCTACGGGGTGGCCGGGATCGTAATCGGGATGGCGGCCCTGGGAATCCTTACCTTCGCTTGATCCTGGCTTCGGCAGAGGGATAGTGAGAGGTCGTGACTAGTGAGTTCGGCATCATCGGATACGGCCATACGGGCAAACAACACGCACGGGCCTTGGAACAGATCGAATCCGCCTCCCTGGCAGGCGTCTGAGTAGGCCTTCTACAAACCGTTGGAGTTCAGCCTGAAGGATCTCCGCGCCAGGGCCAATTGACCACGCAACAGGGACAGTAGGATGAACGAAATCCGTGGAGACGCCAAGAACCTGCGAGAGCTACTCGCCAACACGAAATTCGCCATCGATTATTACCAGCGCGAATATCGGTGGCAGACCAAACAAGTCGGGGAACTGATCGAGGATCTCTCTGGTACCTTTCTCGCTCACTTCACACTGGGTGACACCCAAAAGCAAGTCAAGCGCTATGGGCATTACTTTCTGGGCTCTGTCATCGTCAGTGAGAAGGAAGGGCGGAAATTCGTCATCGACGGCCAGCAGCGGCTTACGACTCTGACTCTCCTGCTGATTCACTTCTACCGAAACCTCCCATCGTCTCCGCAGAGGGAGCTTCTCGGGAGCCTGATCTATTCCTACGAAGGCGGGGAGACGTCCTTCAACCTTGACGTTGACGAGCGAAACAGGTGCATGTACGCCCTCTACCGCGGGAAGGCGGTAGACGAATCTGACGAGTCTGAGTCTGTAGTCAACATCGCCCGCCGTTATCGTGACATTGAAGAACTATTTCCAAGCGACATAGCGGATCAAGCACTCCCCCACTTCACCGATTGGGTGATTGGTAACGTGCACCTAGTTGAAATCACCGCGTACTCTGACGCCGACGCCTACATGATCTTTGAGACGATGAACGACCGTGGGCTTTCGGTGACCCCAACCGAAATGTTGAAGGGATACCTGCTTGCGAATATCACTGACTCGACGTTGCGTGACCGTGCCAATTCCCGCTGGCTCCGGCTCGTAGGTGGCCTGCGGACCCTTGACAAGCACGGCGACGCCGACGCGATTCGGGCATGGACACGTGCTCAATACGCCGGGACGATCCGGCAACGGAAGAGGGGAGCTGCGCCGGGCGACTTCGATCGTCTGGGCACGGAGTTCCACCGGTGGGTGCGGGACCATGCTAACGAGCTCGGGCTTCTGGCGAGTCCCGACTTCCTGAGCTTTATTGAGAATGATTTCGCCTTCTATGCGCGATGGTACACCTTCATCCGGCGGACAGCGGAGACGTTCACGCCCGGCAGGGAAGCTTTATATTTCTGTGCCCAGAATGGCTTTACGCTGCAGTACCCTGTCCTGCTTGCCCCGCTATGCAAGGATGACAGCGAAAACACGGTTCTCCGGAAGCTGTCGATCACATCGTCGTTCCTCGACATCCTGATTGCTAGGCGCATCTGGAACTTCCGGGCAATTCACTACTCGACAATGCACTACGCGATGTTCCAGGTCATGCGCGCCATTCGGCGCAAGAGTGTGGAACAACTCACTGACCTGCTCGGTCGCCGGCTGGATGCGCAGGAAGAGACATTCGCAACGGACACCCTAAAGCTTCACGGTCGGAACGGGCCTCAGGTACATCGCATTCTGGCGCGGATGACGGACCACGTCGAGACTCGCTCAGATCGCGCCTCGCGCTACGGCGAATACAGTAGCTGGAGGTACCAGATCGAGCACATCTGGGCCGTTCCGCATTATCGAGAACATAGAGACGAGTTTGAACATGAATCGCAGTTCCTGAGTTACAGAAACCGCATTGGTGGACTCGTATTGCTGAAGAAGCCCGTGAATCCCAGTCTGGGAGCCTTGCCGTACCAGGAGAAGTACAATCACTACCTGAAGGAGAATCTGTTGACCGCGAGCCTTCATGGGCTTGCTTATGATCGCGATCCCGGTTTCCAGCGGTTCAGAAACAGTAGCGGTTTACCATTCCAACACCATGCAACGTTCCAGAGGGACGACTTTGATGAACGCCAGGAGCTCTATCGCCGGCTCGCCGAACAGGTCTGGAGTCCGGCACGGCTGACCAACGAGGCCAACTGATGGTTGCTTGCCTTCGGCCCAATCCGGTCTATTGCGACTGCGGCATTGTGACTAACCGGTTCGCACTGCACACGTCGGGGAACCAGCCCGGAGTCCGCCCCAATCATGGCCTTCCGGTCAAGCAGGGCATGGGTGCGCGAGACTGACAGGTGATTGCTCATCTGAAGGGACGCGAGAAGGCACTGGAGCCCTTCGTTTGGACGGGCCGCCGGGCTGGCTGGATCGACTTGGCCTGTTTCCACGGTGATCTTCACCAGGGTGCTGCAGTGGACGAGTTTCCTGGGGAACTACCACGAGAAGATCCGTCGCGGCGTCCAAGTCCACGTCGCGCCGGGCGGAGACGGTGCTCGCCAACTGGACGCGAGTTCCTCGTCCCTCCGAAATGGATCGGAGTCGAGCCGCGAGAACGCACGCATCGACCAAGCCATCATCACGGGGGATGCCCCGGTTCTTGAGGAAGGGACGGCGTACCGGTGCCCCGACCTGTTGAGCGGAGGCGCGGGCTCACGGACGACTGGGCGAGCTATCTGACTGGCGAGAGTCGATAACCGGCGGGCGGACTGCTCCGTTTGGTGGGACGACGGATACTCATCCAAATCGGTTGGCTGGAGCCTGATTTTGGCCGTAGAAAAGTGGGGTTTCGTCCCAATCGGGGAGTGCATATGGGACAACGGGAGGCATGCGCACAGAAGAGGCCTTTCGATGTGCACTGCCATACCCTCGCCTGGAGGGGCGCTCTCTCGTCCCATCGATCCCTGGTGGGAAAGCCTGAAATGACACCGGTGGTGTGGCAGGATTGGGCCTGTTGAGCGAATGGCTCGGCTTGAGCATGGTCAAGCTAAGCTTCAAGATCTGCTCGAAGGCCTTTGCGCTGCCATCACCCGCCGAAATGTCGCCTGAGCGCGTGGACACTCAGATCGGAAAGCTCTGGGATCGAGGGGTTCTGAGGAGAAGGTTCAAGTCGCTCACAAAAGCAGAGGAAAAATCCACTATGTCGAGAGCACATTTCCCAATTGCAGACGGGATGGAGAAGAAGGCCAGTGAGATATGTGGTTCAGTGATCCGGGACAAGCAAGTCGGCTTCCTTTGTTGGTATTGCGATGCCAACCTGATTGAGAAGGGAGCCGAACAGGTCTTTGTTGGTATCAATCCAGGCGGTGGTTCAAAGGACGACATCCTCGACATACAAGAGGGCAACCTAGAGAAGCCCTATACATATTCCGGTTGGAATATTTGGCTCGATGGACAACATCATGCGTACCAACAGGCCGTTTGTCGGCTCTTCAACGTAATGCATGGTCCCGGATGGGAACAGAAACTTAGATCCACAGCCTGCTTCAATGTTTTCCCTTTTCGGTCGATGGAGTGGAAGAAGCTTGTGCGTGAATACAGGCTGTGGGATCCCCTTGCCGGCTGGTTTCATTCGGTCCTGGTTCAGATTAACCCCAAACGCATAATTTGCAGTGGTAATGACAATAGGCTGGGACCATGGGCAGCAATCAAGAAACAGCTTGTAACGGATCGGATCTTCGACACTGTTCCACTTTGGAACAACTACAAACTCAAAGGACGTAGGATCAAGTACGGTCGCCTAGCCGGGACCAAGGTTTTGGGGTTTCCTAACTTTGGCCGAGCCAAGATGGGGCCAATTCTTGTACAGGAGACTACAGAGTTCGTGAAGACGGGGCTATGGACTTGTGAGTGATCGCCGGTGAAGAGTATGATCTCTTCCGGAGTCCATGGACCGACTCGGAGATCTACTAAATCACTCAATCCAGAAACCTGTTGAGCAGAACGATACCCTTGAAATAATGACCACAGCCCATAACCGAAATAGCC
Source organism: Acidobacteriota bacterium (assembly GCA_028874215.1). Taxonomy (NCBI): domain Bacteria; kingdom Pseudomonadati; phylum Acidobacteriota; species Acidobacteriota bacterium. The sequence continues at coordinate 7,689 of JAPPLF010000035.1, read as the reverse complement.
GGGTTCGAAGGACGAATTTCCCGTCTTGAGGGGGATTTGGACGCGCTACGGGGACATTTTGTGGGGTCCGGTCTTGGTACCGCCATTTAATCTTCGGTCGGACTCTGCTAGGCCGAAGTCCTGCGTGTTTTTCCCTCTTTTGTCTATAATCGAGCTAAATGGTTGATTATCTTACGAAAACGATGTTGACCCAAGTGTTCGCTGGGACGTACAGGGAAGGGAAGAACCATGCCAAAAGCTGTGAACAAAAAATCATCTCAGGAGGAACGACCATGGCCCTCCACGCAGCAAATGCTTTTGGACCACCTGCGCCGAATTGTGGAGGGAGTAGCCGATGCCGATGGGACTTGGTTTTTCGGGTTTGGGGATGATTGCCTAGTCTCTTTCGATAAGGAATTGCAACAACCATACGAGGATAGTTTCGTTAGGGAAGCCAGAATCCAGATGTTTCTGACTGCTCTTGCCGTTGAGGTTAGAGATCGCCCCAGTGGTGTAAAAGTTTCCGCAGACACATCCCGACCGGGCGCTCTCGAAGCACTCGCCATGGTTTTTGATGACCACATGGACGTTCAGGACCGACGTGACTTTTTCCGGAGCATACTCCCTCGGACCGCTGGCACCGAAACGTTGCAGCAAGTGTATGCGTTCGAGATGTTAAGCAAGTTGGGGATGGTAGCAGATCGCAGCAAAACAGAGGCGGTTCGAGAAATCCTGCTCCTGGAAAATGTTCCGGAGCGAGTGGATGACTACATGGCCGAAGCTACGGCCTGTTTCCGATATGGGTTCGACAAAGCGTGTCTGGCAGTTTGCCGGGCGACGCTTGAGCAAGTCCTCAAATGGAGGTTGGCCTCAGACGGCAAGCGGATCCAGAAAAATCTCTACAATCTCATCGAGGATGCTCGCAAATGGAAGTATCTGACCGGCGAGTTGGCTCGGGCAGCCCATGACATTCGCGAGTGGGGGAACGGCGCGGTCCACAACTCCCAGAGAGGCAATATTCCCATTCCCAGAAGTGCGGAGCGAAGTTTCGTGCTTTCCTTGGCCGAGGAGGCTCTGCGGAACTCAAAGAGAATCCTCCGTCGTCTTTGTTCTTGAGGAAGAGCGCTCTTCGCTTCTCCAATCACCGGAAACGCATCCTCTACCGCCAACACCCTCTCTGCCGCCACGGCTTGCCCGAACGGATACGGTCGCTGCGGAGCATCCGTTTCCGATGCTCGCCAAGCCAACGCCGCTGCAGGCGAAGATTTTTGAGTTGCTCGGCGTCGATCCGACCCGGATTGTTGCCAGTAATTGGGCAGATTGATTCCGGATATCTCACTGAAATAGAATCAGTTAGATCAACTGTAGGAAGTGAACTTCCGATTAGATTTCGAGCTTGAGCGATTCAATCCAAGAATGACGACCAGATGTCAGCGGAACAAATTGACCGCCGAGTATCACGCCATAATCGTTGCCCACCATGACGAGCTTTCGATGGTGGATCTTTGATTGCTGCCGCGTTGTCACCGAGGAATCACGAGGCGTGTGGACCTCGACGAAACCACCCCCCTCGAAATGTCCCTGCAGACGTTGGTCTTCCGTATTCATTGACGAACCCTCCGCGCTACGGGCGGCCACGTCCGCCCACTTCAACTCCTCCGCGCGGGCTTCGGTGGCCTCCGCCCGCTCGATGGTCTACTCTTACAGCCGTCGCCATCAGGCGTTTAATCTTCATATGCTTCATGATCCAAACGCGATCCCTCAGCGCCGCGTGCATGCGGCGCCAGCCATACGCGGAGGGGTCGTTTCGATCACTTATTGGGTGCTGGCAATGGGGTTAGTCCGAGTTCCTTCAGAAACGCGTTGTGCTTTGCCGTTGCCTCCTGAATCTTTTTCTCGATCTCGACCAACTCCTTGTGCGTAGCCGACAGATCGATCGCGACCTCCGGCTTGGCCGTGCTGACATAGAGCGAGATGTTTAGGTTATAGTCGTTGGCCTCGATTTCGTCCATCTCCACGCGTCTGGCGTACCGCTCAATGCGCTCCGGGCGCTGCCTGTACGTGTCGATGATCTTCTCGATATGCTCGTCGGACAGGTAGTTCTGCCGCTTTCCCTTCTCGAAATGCTCGAACGCGTTGATGAACAGGACATCATCAGGCTTCTTGCACTTCTTCAGGACAAGGACGCAGACCGGGATGCCGGTCGAGTAGAACAGATTCGCCGGAAGACCGATGACAGTGTCGATGTGCCCGTCGTCAAGGAGCTTGCGGCGAATCTTCGCCTCCGCGCCGCCGCGGAACAGCACGCCGTGCGGCAGGATGATCGCCATCACACCGTCATCCTTAAGGTAGTGAAACCCGTGCAGCAGGAACGCGAAGTCCGCCGCCGACTTCGGAGCCAGCCCGTAGTTCTTGAAGCGCACGTCCTCGCCCAGCGCCTCGCTCGGGCCCCAGCGGTAGCTAAACGGCGGGTTGGCAACCACGGCATCGAAGAGGGGCTTTTTGGCCGGATTCGTCTCGCGGAGCAAGTCCCAGTCGTTGGTCAGCGTGTCACCGTGATAGATCTCGAACTCTGAGTCCTTCACTCCGTGCAGCAGCATGTTCATCCGCGCGAGATTGTAAGTGGTGATGTTCTTCTCCTGCCCGAAGATCTTGCCGATGCCGTGCGGTCCCACGCGCTTGCGCACGTTGAGCAGCAGCGAGCCCGAGCCGCAGGCGAAGTCCATCACGCTGGCAAGGTACTTACGCTTGCCGGTCCTCGGCTCCTGGCTGTCGAGCGTGACGACTACGGAGAGGATGTCCGAGATCCGCTGCGGTGTGTAGAACTCACCGGCCTTCTTGCCCGAACCTGCAGCGAACTGGCCGATCAGGTACTCGTAAGCGTCTCCCAGCGTGTCGCTGTCCATAGAGAATTCCGCGAGGCCCTTGGCTATCCTGGTGATGATCTTGCAGAGCTTCGCGTTCCGATCCGCGTAGGTCTTGCCGAGCTTGTCGGAGCCGAGATTGATCTCCGAGAACAGACCCGAGAACGTGCTTTGGAATGACTCGTTCTCAATGTATTTGAAGCCTGCCTGGAGCGTTTTGAGCAACTCGCCGTCCTGGGTGCGGGCCATGTGAGCGATGCTGGCCCAGAGGTGCTCGGGGCGAATGACATAGTGCGCCTTGAGACGCATCTGCTTCTCGAAGTCCGACACATCTCCAGAGTTCCGTTCGTACCAGACAGACAGGGACGACCGTCCCGCATTACCGATGGCGTTCGGGTCCGGGTAGTCTCGACCGAGTTCCTTCTTCGCGGCCCGCTCGTAGTTGTCCGAGAGGTAACGGAGGAACAGGAACGCGAGCATGTAGTCGCGAAAATCGTCCGCGTTCATCGCCCCGCGGAGTTGGTCGGCGATGCCCCAGAGTGTCTTGCCCAGCTGCTGCTGATTCTGTTCTGTCATGTCGCATCATTAAATTCAGTCGCCGGCTCACTCCGGAACAAGGCGGGGTTGAAGGGGTAGCAGTCAATGAACTCGTGAAGGATCTTCCGGAAGTACCGCTTGTTCTCCTCCAGCATCTCCCGCGGCTCGAATAACGAGTAGTTCCCGTGGCTGAGGATGTTGATCAACCGTGTGTGAAGGATGCCGTATTCATCGTCAGCATCGCGTTTGATGCACGCGGAGAAGTTCTCGTAGCCATGAAAACTTGCGGTCTTCTCCAGGATTGCGCGGAGCATGTTGAAGTGATGAGTGTACAGGCTGCCATCGCGGTCCGCCTCGTAGAGCTCAGCGAGCGCAGCCACATGGTGGAAGAATGGCGTATCCCCAGTGTTGCGCAGGAGAAGCCCCTCCGGCGACCCGTCGCGGCTAAGAAAATACTTGTTCGCCCTTTTTAGCTCATTGCACAGCACGTTGAAGAACAGTGTGTGGTGCGTTGAGATCACCGTCTTCAGGCGGCTCTCCGGCCTCTTGAGCAGCTTTGCCAGATGATTTGCCACGGCGATGGCGTTGTGCTCATCAAGCGATGAGATCGGGTCGTCAATGTAGATATGTTTGACCCATTTGTAGGGACCGGTTCCATCGTCATCGAGCGCGAGCTCGACGATGGCGAGGAAGAAACACCAGATGAAGATGTTCTCTTCGCCCCGGGAGACTTTGATGGACTCCTCGCGGCGGGTTTCGTACGCGTCTTCGTCCTCTCCCGGTCCCGCGTCCGCACTGTCAGTCTCGTTGCCGGCCGTGCCGTCCTTCCTCACCCTGAACTCTCGAGCGAAGACCACCTCCCAGCTGGTGGTGTCGATCCGGAACTCGAAGTCCGTGTACCGGTCGAGCAGGGTACGGATGCGATTGTCCATCTCCATCGACTCGAGGCCCGCGAAGAAGCTCGAATCCGTGTTTAGCTTCAGTTTCCGCTCGCTGTCATTCTCTAGGTCGTTATCCCACATGAAAAGGTCTTCGGTGAAGGCGTTGTAGTAGAGCGTGTCGCGCTGTTCGGTCTGGTCATCGATGTTCACGACTTTGCCGAGGTCCTTGAATGCGGTAGACAGCCGGGTCTTGCCCACGCCGTTGTAGGCGTAGAGCAGGATGAACTTCTTGTTCTCTAGCTCTTGACGCAGGTGTGCGGCGAGGGCGTTGAGATCTTTGAACGTCGTTGCGTCGCTCATGGCTCACTGGCTCTCAAGTGGGGGAAAGAGCTGCTGCAGTAGGCCCTGCTTGTAAGTCTTGAGGGCGTGGATCTTCTGCACCTGCCCGGCGAGCCGGGCGTCGAGCATAGAGAGGCAATCGGCGATACGGTGCTGCTCGGCAAGCCGGGGGACAGTTACTCGCATGGCGTTGAAGAATGGAAGGCCGATAGTCTTGATCGTGCTACCGGTGGCGATCCGTTCAAAGAGCGGCTTCAGAAGCTGCAGCTGGTAGTACAAGAACCAATTCGACAGGACGGTGGGCTCGCAAGTCCAAACAATAAAGTGCTGGCTTACGGCCATCGAGCAACCAATAATGGCGCTCTTCCCGACGCCAGCATCCCGACTTAGAATGACCGAACCAGCTGGATGAAGTACGGCAGAAGAGTTGTTGATCCCCTCTTCGGAGATCTCGATCTCGGTTTCGGAAATCAGACCGTTGTCCATTCGCTTTGAATCGGCGAGTGACACCCACTTGATTCCGCCGTTGTAGTATTCCGCTATTGTTTTGTTTGGCGTGTGGCCCGTACCTCGCCTTGCTAGATCATCGAGTTTCTCTTCGTCCCACGCCCCCGCGTTTTGGAAGTCTGGAAAGCGCAGCCGTGGCACGGTCTTGCCGAGCTGGGGAAAAAGCTGCTGCATCAGCCCTTGTTTGTGCTGTCGCAGGCTATCGAGCTTCTGGCTGTCCGCCGCGATCAGATCGTCCAGCGAGCCTAGGCAGTCGGCGATCTTCTTCTGCTCAGGACGTGATACTGCGACCGGCGGGAGCGGTACGGGCATCGACATTAGAGCGTCTTTGCTAACGCTCAGCGCGCCGTGGGCACGCGCACCGACCGTGATGTACTTGCGCAACCATCGACCGTGGTGATTCCCATGCAAGAGATGGTCGAGGTACTCAGGGATGACGGCAGCGGCATCTGGCCTGAAGCATGTAAAGATGCTGTTGGGCACAGCCGCATCCCCCGTCCCGTTGTATCGGGCGATGTATCCCTGCGGGAACTCCTTAGTCGCACTCTTGTTGTAGGCAAAATCGTTCGTTTGCAGCCGGATGTAGTTCTTATACGAGTTGCCCGCGATAATGCGGCCAAACTTCTCTTCCTGGCTGATAAGACCGACGCCCGTCGTTACACTCATGGGCACGCACTTGCTCGTCCCAACCCTATCGGAGATCAGTTTCGCGATGCCGCTGAGCGGCTGGAAGTGCCAGTGTCCTGTGCTACGGAACTTGGGAAACCGCAGGTTGGGCACCACGGACGTCGGCTTGTCGGCTGTCATCGCGCACCCCCCTGCTCGTAGGCGTTGAGTCCCGAGATGTCCCTGCCGCGGGCCCGCTTGTTCAGGAGCGGGACGAGGGCGTCCATGAGGGCGAGTTCCCGCTCGCGACGTTCTCGCCAGCCCAAGCCGAGCGGCTCCATCAGGTCGGTAAGCTTCTCGCCGTCGAAGATCATGCGTTGGAGGATGGTACCGACGAAGCCCGAGAGCGACTCGGTCGTCAGACCGTGGGCCTGGGCGAGGCCTTCGATCTCCTTGGCCTGCTTCTCGGCCTTGAACTGCTCGTAGCCAGCGCGGACCGCGGCCTCGTCGAGGCCCTCGCCCTCCGTGAGTGAGCGGACGTACTCGGTGATCTCCTCCCGCTCGTCCAGGAACTTGGCGTCGGACTGGATCAGGCCGATGAGCTGCTCACGGCTGATCGTGAGCTTTTTTGGGTCCTGCCCCGAATACTTGGCGATCAGCTTCATGATGTAGTCGTAGTCGATGAGTGCAGAGGCGAAGAGGACGAACTCGAAGTCGAGCTCGTCGACATCGAGGTTGGCGGGCTCGCCGTCCTTTCTGGGCGTACCCTGCTGCTCCTTAAGTCGCTGGGCGGTTTCGAGATAGACGCCGCGGAAGGCCCGGAGATCGTCCTTCGGGAGAGCCTGCTCGATCTGCTCCCGCTGCTCGTCGGTGAGGTCGGTGTACTGGTCGAGCTGGGTCTGGAGGCGCTGGACCTCCCTAAACCGCTTAATGAACTGAGCCCGGGCATCGTCGCCCATCAGGTTGTTCACCTGGTCGGGCTTGGCTTCGAGACCCTGCGACTGCATGAACTCGCCGAGGTCGGCGACGGCCTTCCTAAAGTTGTCGATGACGACGGGAGCCTTGTCAACCAGCCAGATCTCGCGGGCCCGGTCAGCCTGCGCACCGGAGAAGAGAGAGATGGCGTCGTCGACGCTGTCTTGCTGCTGGCGGAAGTCGAGGATGTGGCCATAGGGCTTGGTCGCGTTGAGAACGCGGTTGGTGCGGGAGAAGGCCTGGATCAGACCGTGGTGCTTGAGGTTCTTGTCGACGTAGAGCGTGTTGAGATACTTGGCGTCGAAACCGGTGAGGAGCATGTCCACGACGATCGTGATGTCGATCTTCTCCCCGCCCTTGCGGGGCAGGTCGCGGTTGGGGAACTGCTGGTCCTTGATGCGTTGCTGGATGTCCTGGTAGTAGAGGTCGAATTTGTTGAGGTCGTGGTTCGTATCGTACCGCTGGTTGTAGTCGGCGATGATGGCCTTGAGCGCGGTCTTCTTGGCCTCTGGGTCGTGCTGGTTGTCCTCCTTCTCCTGGGGGAGGTCCTCCTGGATCTGCTGAACGTCCTTGTTGCCCTCCGCTGGCGGCGAGAAGACGGCGGCGACTTTGAGGGGGACGAACTCGGGTTCGGCGGCTTGGCGTTGGGCCTGAAGCTGCTTGAAGACCTTGTAGTACTCGATCGCGTCGTTGATCGAGGCAGTGGCCAGCAGCGCGTTGAAACATCGGTCTCCGGTCGCGGCATCGTGCTTGTCGAGGACGGCCTGGGCGACCGCCTGCTTCGTGAGGGTCTGACCCGGCTTGATGGGGGAGGCGTCCTTTGGCTTGTAGTAATCGATGTGGAAGCGGAGGACGTTCCGGTCCTCGATCGCATGGGTGATGGTGTAGGCGTGGAGATCTTTCTGGAAGAGGTCCTTGGTGGTTAGAAGTGTGGCGACGTCTCCCTTGAGGGTGCCCCGTTTTCGTGGACGGTTTATTGGTGCGGTCTACGTTGCCTTAGG